>CACXDP010000332.1 GCA_902766445.1 uncultured Coriobacteriaceae bacterium | reverse complement strand
GAAGACGAAGGCCTTAAAATGCATGACCGACAAGACCTCGGCACTGGTCTCCGAACCTGGCGCCATCCAGCAGATTGACCTCTTCAAGTCAATCTCCGGGACCGTCAACTTCCAGCTGCTGGCACTCGCACAGTGGAAGCCTGCCGATGGGCTCTTCCAAGGTGAGGTAGCCGGCCAGATCTTGGGTGCGTTCAACTTCACCATCACCGAGAGCTTCTTTGCGGGGCCGATTCCCGTGCTCATCACGTTCTCGCTCGATATGAGCGCGATCTTTGGCATCAGCGCAGCCGCCTATTCTGCCAAGAAGGACAAGGACGAGAGCCTGATCGACGCCATCTTTGACTTCTCGCGCTGGCAGTGGGACTACCAGAACACCGGCCTCTCGCTCACGTTCAGCATCACGCCGGCGCTGTCGGTGGGCGTGGGCATCCGCGGAGTGGCCTCCATCTCGATCAAGGGCGCAATCACGTTTACAGCCTACGTCGGCGTGCCCTTTGGCACCCAACCCGAGGGACTGCCGGCCGTGCATCGCACTGCCGGTTGGTCGGCGCAGATATCGCTCGTGGTCGAGCTCTTCCTCTTCACCAAGTCCTTCGCGCTCTACAACAAGAAGTTCGAAAACTTCTACGACAACTGGAAGAGTAGCAGCTCGCTCGCCGCAGAGGCGGAGGATGAAGCGGCGAACGCCATGGCCAATCTGTCGCTCGGACAGCTGCTGGACGGCCTGAAGCCCATCACGGACGACATGCTTGCCCTGACGAGCGAGGCGAGCGAGGATTCGAGCATGAATGCCCAGGCAGAAGCCAGCACGCAGAGCAAGTTCGTCAACTGGAACGACCTTGCGCATGAGGAGGTCGTAGACCTTGGGGACGGCACGAGCATGAGCGTCGTCGTGTACGATCTGGGCAGCACGCAGCCGAAGGCAGAAGCCGAGGAGCCGGCCGCCGCAGCCGAGGACAAGCCTACGGAAGGGCAGCCGGGCGCCGAGGGGCAGCCGGGCGCTGACGCAGCAACTGTCGAGGGAGCACAGCCTGATGCCGACGCCACAACTGCGGGCGGAGATGCCCCCGACGCCACGACTGGGGATACCGCTTCCGCAACTTCGGCCGCGGCTGCTCCCGACGCCACGGCCGGAACCAACGAGGGGGATTCGAGTACCGTTACCGCGGGCGATTCCGTCGAGAAGGGGCCGGGTGTCCTTGCAAGCGCCGCTGCGGTTACAGCTTCCGCGGTCGCAGGCGAAGGTCTTGGCGCCCAAAGCGAGGGTGCCCAAGTGCAAGCGGGTGACAACACCGCATTGCAGGCGTCCGCAGGCAGCGACGCCACGTCACCGGTTGCCGCGGGCGACACCACGCCGCAGGCTGCCACAGGCGACACCACGCCGCAGCCGATCGCGAAGGGCGGCGCTCTGGACGCGCAGTCTCAGGACGCAGCGGCTGAGGACGCCGCCATGGAAGCCCAGGCAGATAACGTTGCGCTCCCCGTCGTCAGCTGGCTGCAAGCTGCCTCGAACGGCCCCCTACCCGAGCTCGGGATCGCATCCCTCGGCGCGCAGGGCGGCGTGCGCCCCTCGTCCGACGTGCGTCTCTTTGGGTCCGATGACAAGCACGTCCTGTCTGCCGCACACGTGCACGTGCTCGATATCGGGGAGCCCATCGGCAAGACGCAGGAGCACGGGGTCTGGTGCTTCCGCATTGGCGCAGTACGGGTGGACGGCCAGGCGCGCACGCGCATCATGGCGAACTGCATAGACGGCGATCCGAAGGGCTCCTCCAAGGTCATCGAATTCGACACCAATCTGGATGGGATGCCCCACACCGACCTGTATGACTACGACTACGACGTCATGGCCAGGCAGGAGGATGTTAACGGCAAGTCCAGGAGCGCGGTGTGCTTCGTCATCCTCTCCGGCAAGAGGGACAACGGCGGCAACGTGGCGCTCGCGAGCGCATCGACCGACCTTGTTATCACCTACCTGTGGCTGGATTCTCAAGACTTCGTGGGCGATACCGAGGTGCTTAAGCCAGGAGATGTCGGCCGTTTCTCGATGCGGGCGAGCGGCATCGCAAACATAGAGTCAAGCAAGCCCCACTGCATCTCGAACCTGATGATCGCCAATTGCCCGAAGGAAAACTCCGGATACGACCTCTTGGCCATCATGTTCCTCGACCGTTATGCGGATACGGCGGAGGAGGTGCTCGGCGACACCGCCCACGTGTGCGTCGGGGCACTCATGGTCAGGCGCATGGCCGACGCAGGAGGCGCCTACAGGTACACCATGGAGAAGTACTCGGCAGACTGGTGGCACAAAAGCGTGGGAGACATCGACCCTACGGTGTACGAGGCGGAGTTCGTCCCAACCTCGTACGTGGGCGATCCGCTGCTGGGCATCCCTTGGTTCCTCATGCTGCGCGGGGCAAACAACGTGCACTACATCCGCACCGTACTCTCGAACTACAACCCCCAAGGCAAGTATGTCTTCAAGACGCCGGTACGCTGCGGCGACTTCGACCCGAGCATTCGCATGGTGTGGTGCTCTGCGATCGGAGGCTTCCTCACGTCGTATCCCGCCGACCCCGCCCAGCTCGAGCTGAAAGCAAGCGAGAAGGACTACTCCAATTGGTCGCTCTACAAGGCCACGTGGTCGAACGATAAGACGCCGAAGCTGCAGGTTGAACCGATTGGCCCATCGGGCTTCAACGTGGTGAACTTCGCCGTTCGCGACGGCTTCCTCTTCTGGCCGAACACGTGTGATGCCGACGAGGATCGCGTATGGGACGCCGACGGCAACGAGGACGTGAAAGAGCGCGAGCCCGTCTACCAGATCATGTCATCCCGCCTCCGCGGCGACCACTTCTCCGACCCCTTCGTGGTGGCGGACCTGCCCAACGACACGGACATGCTCTCGGTGATAAGCGTCAACGGTACGGCGATCATGGAGGCGTTGCGTACCGTGTACGTCGACACGGGCGAGCGCGGAGACAGCGACATGCCGCTCTACCACGCCGCTGACATCTGGTACACCGCAGTGCCGGCCGTACGCTGCGCAACGGCCACGGCCTGCGAGGCGGAGAATCCCTTCGTGAGCCCGGGCGGCAACATCGACTTCCGCGTGTCCGTTCGCAACGACGGCAACACCTTCCTCTCGGGCTGCACGCTCAAGCTGTGCGCTTACAACGACGAGACCCAAGCATACGATTATGTGTCTGGCGCGGAGTCCACGATAGCCTTCAGTGCGGACACCATTTGCGAGTCGAACTACAACCAAAGCGACGGACAGGGTGGCTACACGAACGTGGAACCCGACTACGCGCTGGCTCCCGGAAAGACGAGTGTTTACGCTGTGACCGTGACCGTGCCCAGTGACTGGCCGTCCGGAGACAAGAAGGTGCTCTTCGTGGCAACCGACGGACAGATTGCGCCCGAAGACAGCTTCTCCGCCCAAGCGGATGGCGAGCCCGAGGCCGTCGAGTTCCACGTCGAGCCAGGGACGTACAAGGTGGTGCAACAACGTACAAGCGCGGAGCAGGATGCTGACCAGCGTCATATGGACACGCTTACGGTGACGCCGAATGTCGCTGGGGGCATGCGATTCCGGTCCGCATCGACGACTCAGACGTCGAAGGGGGGAGGCGGTGCCAATGTTGGCTCCGGCAATGGCGGCAACAATGGCGGCAGCGGCTCTAGCAATGGAGGCAATACCAATGGCAACAACTCTGGTAAAACCACTAGCGGTAACAATACGACCACGCGCAACGTCACGCCGAAAACGGGTGACAGCACCCCGTCAGCCGGCTTCGGCTTGGCCGGTGCCGCGCTGACGGCAGTGGGTGCCGCCTTGGCCGCGTACGAGCGCCGCCGCGCAGAGAACGAGGACCTGTGATCAGAATGCGCCGTGACTCGTCGAGACCGGAAGCGTGAGCGCAAGGTTGTAGATGACTGCAACTGAGGAACCCCGAACAATTCTGGGCATGATTGACAAGGAGCCTAGGATTGTCCGGGGTTCCTGATCGTTCGCGCAAGGCAGAAACGCGGGGTTCTGCTGTTACGAAGCTGTGGCAGTCTGGAGTAGGCGAACGAAGCTGCCCCTGGGTCGCCCCGAGGTATGGGTGGGGCGACACATATGGATGAGTTGTTGGCTGAAAATGCGCTTTTTGTACGACGAATTCGGGAAATCCCGAGTATGGGGGGCCTTTGCGGCCTCCGAACCTGCATTTTCTCAATCCGATACTCGGCCAATGGCTGTTTCGTCGTACAAAAAGCGCACTTCTGACCACCGGAGGCGTCGGAAAACCTGAAAGAGTCTTATCATACTGCTACGAATATTTCGTACGTAAACGGTAGACGTTTTGTACGTTTGCTCTCGGGCGTGTCTGGTGGATTGAGCAAGGCAGTTCGTGAGGGTATAATCGGGTCATCCAAACTAGCCGGGGCCTTTGGCAAGCGTCGGCAAGAGAAGGGACCAAGTGTATGAAGAACTAGCGATGCCACAACACCCGTAAAACAAGCGTTACCGTTGGTGGCCATGCCCAAACGGGTGCAGCATCGCGTGTCCATGCACGACTTCAAGCCCATACCCTAAGTCGAACGGATATTTCCTGCTGCCCCGCATGGCCGCCGCCAGAATCGGAGGCATCATGCAGCTCAATCTCTCGAACATCGAGTACACGTATCCCGCAGCGACAGAGCCCGCCCTACGCGGGGTGTCAGCAACCTTCCCAAAAGGATGGACCGGCATCGTCGGCGACAACGGTGGCGGAAAGACGACCCTTGCGCTCTTGGCATGCGGACTCCTGCGGCCAGACTCTGGCTCAGTTTCGCCCCCGCTCCTATCCCTGTATTGTCCTCAGGATGCAACTGAGCCTCCACAGAACTTAGAGGAATTCGCGCTCGCATATGACGGCCACGCCACGCGACTTCGTCGCAACCTTGGTATAGAGACCGATTGGCTCTGGCGCTACGACACGCTCTCGGGCGGTCAGCAGAAGCGACTTCAGGTGGCCTGCGCTCTCTGGGCCGCCCCGGATGTCCTTGCCGTGGATGAGCCAACGAACCACGTGGATGCAACGACACGACACGCCATCTCGACCGCGCTTTTGCGCTTCGGTGGCGTTGGCCTGCTCGTCTCGCACGACCGTGAGCTGTTGGATGCGCTCTGCTCACAATGCCTGTTCGTGAGGGACGGTATTGCGACGATGAGACCGGGGGGATACACGCAAGCGAATGATCAGGCTTTGATTGAGCGGTCGAGCGTCATCCATGCGCACGAGGCCGCCCGCAGGGAAAAGGCTCGAATCGAGAGAGAAGCCCAACGCCGCCGCGAGGAGGCGTCCCGCTCATCGGGGAAGCGAAGTCTCAACGGCGTGGGCAAGCATGACAGCGACGCACGATACAAGAAGCGAATTGCCGTGGTTTCGGGCCAGGACGGCAAGGCGGGCAGGCTTGCTTCGCGCATGGAGGGCAGGCTTGTTGGTGCAAAAGAGAAGCTAGCTGCTATGCGAGTGGAGAAGCGGTACGATGCCGACGTGTGGCTCGATGCCGCGCCTAGCAGGCGAAAGGTACTCCTTCGTATGGGGCCTCAGACCTTGACCTTAGGTGATGTCATGTTGAGCGTTCCCGCGCTGCATATCGGCAACGTCGATCACGTTGGCCTCATCGGCGACAACGGCACCGGCAAGACCACACTGGTCAAACGCATGGTGAGCTGCCTACCGGACGGGACGAGGGCGCTCTACATCCCACAGGAGCCCGACGAGGCACAGAAGCGCGCCGCTCTTGCCGCTTTGCTTGACCTTCCAAGTGGTCGCCGCGGTCGCGTGCTCTCGATTGTGGCGCAGCTCAACTCGGATCCCGATCGCATTCTGGAGGGAGGCATCGTCAGCCCTGGGGAGATGCGCAAGCTCATGCTTGCCTTGGGCATTCTTGACGAACCCGAGATCATCGTGATGGACGAACCAACGAATCATCTTGACCTTGGCTCGACTGAGGCGCTGGAACGTTTGCTCGCCGCGTATCCCGCTGCGCTTCTGCTCGTGTCACATGATGCCAAGTTGGTGGCTGCCGCCACGCGAATCACGTGGAGCATCTCAAGGACAGGCGATGACTACCTCCTCCAAGTTCGGTAAAGTCCCAGCTGCATCAGGGCCGTTTAGAACGGGTACTGGGGGGACAGTCCCCTGGGTACTGGGGGGACAGTCCCCCAGTACCCATACGGCTGAGTGGAGACTCACTTTGTGCGGTTGTCTCTGATGACTCCGCGATAGCGTGGTATTATGCTACTGATACGTGAGGCATGGGGCCTTACGGTGACGGCCATCCAAGGGGATGTCTTTTTGGTCATTGTTCTGTAGGGAACGCTAGAACCGAGCTTGAAGAAGGGGCATGCACGATGCCCTTGGTTCTTTGCGTTCCGAATCCTTGCATAAGTAACGGATTCTCATAGAACAGGACAAGACAATGAAGTTCCCAAAAACAAGTACCTTCCCGCAATCCACTATGCGCGAGCGCAGCATGGGGCCCAACCCGCTCAAGCTCTGCGAGGAGCTCCTCGACTACGCCGACATACCAGCAGGTTCGGTTGTGCTCGACCTCGGCAGTGGCGCTGGGCTTACGAGCGCGCTCATGGCACGCGAGTTCGGCTACGTCGTGTACGCTGCCGACCTCTGGAGTGACCCGTCCGACAATATGTGCTTCTTCGAGGAATGCGGCCTCACCAACCGGCAGATAATCCCAATCAAGGCCGACGCGACAGCGCTTCCCTTCGCGGAGGAATTCTTCGACGCCGTCGTGAGCGTCGACTCGTACAACTACTTCGGCCGTGATCCGAGCTACCTCGGTGAGCACCTGCTTCCGCTCGTCAAGCGGGGCGGCGAGCTGCTCCTTGCCATTCCCGGCATGGTGCGTGACTGTCACGACGACCTGCCCGCGTGCCTGCTCGCGTCATGGACGCCCGAGCAGCTTGACTTCATGCACGACATGGATTGGTGGCGCGCCAATTTCGCGCAGGCGGAGGGTGCCGAGGTCGTGGACATGTGCGAGATGTGCTGCACGCGCGAGGCGTGGACAGACTGGGTTGCTTGCGACAACAAGTTCGCCGCGGGTGACCGCGCGGCTGTCGAGGCAGGCGCCCTCGTTCATCTGAACACCATAGCTGTGAGGCTCAGGCGGAGGTAGTATCTCGACAAAACGGGTACTGGGGGGACAGTCCCCTGGGTACCCAGGGGACTGTCCCCCCAGTACCCGCGGCAAAACCCCTGCTAGAGGGTGGTGACACGGACCGTGTCACCAACGTGACAGCGCGGCTCTTTCCCAGTGGCCCCATGGAGGGTACCTTCACCTTGCCATGGGGTCATCAAAGGAAAGGAAGATTCAGATGAGAGAAACGGAAGAGGCCAGGAGGGACCTCGTCACGGGGACAGCGCTACTCGCTGCCTTCGCGCTTTGGACGGCGTTGGTGCAAATTGTGGATGTGCAGCCCGTTGGCCAGAGGGGCACTGACGTGGGGTTCGCGACGTTCAACACTTGGTTCCATGGGCTGACGGGCGTCCATATGGCTCTCTACGCGGTCACCGACTGGCTAGGTCTCGTACCGGTGGCCGTTTGTCTGGGCTTCGGAGCGTTGGGCGCCGCACAGCTCGTTCGCCGCAGGAGCCTGCTCAAGGTCGACCCGGACGTACTTCTTCTGGGAGTCCACTACATATTAGTTGCATCCGCCTACCTTGTCTTTGAGATGATCCCGATTAATTACAGGCCCATACCCATAGATGGGGTGATGGAGGCGTCCTATCCGTCCTCGACGACTTTGCTGGTTCTAGGCGTAATGCCAACGCTAAGATATCAGGTCGAACGGAGGGCGGGCAGCCCGACGCTCAGGATGCTTGTGACGGTATTCGTTACGGTGTTCTCGGCTTTCATGGTCGTGGGCAGGTTGGTCTCTGGTGTGCACTGGCTTACCGACATCGTGGGATCGGTCTTGTTGGCAGCGGGTTTGTTTGTAATGTACCGGTTCGCCGTTGCAAGCATCGTGAGAAGGTTGCCCGCACAAGGCATGGAGGAATGACCATGGAATTCAGCGAGAAGCTCAAGGAGCTGAGGAAGGCGCGGTCGCTCACGCAAGAGCAGCTCGCTGAAGCGCTCTACGTCTCGAGAACGGCCGTGTCGAAGTGGGAATCCGGTAGGGGATATCCGAGCATCGACTCGTTGAAGGGGATATCGCGGTTCTTCTCGGTGACTATCGACAAGCTCATCAGTCCAGACGAGGCCGTTGCGGCTGCTGAGGACGATAAGAAGTCGTTTGCGCGCGGGTACGCCTCGCTGGTGTGCGGCACGATAGATGTGCTACCAGTGCTGCTCCTGTTCGTACCGGTGTTTGGAAACGGTTCCGACGATCCAGTTTCGGTCAGCCTGCTCGCGCTCACGGGCGTCAGCTCGTGGGTCAAGGTGGTCTTTGCCGCATGCGTTGGGGCGACGGTGCTCTGCGGCCCATGCGAGATCGTAGCCTCTCGCGGTGAGGCGCCGTGGGGGAGGGTGGCGCTGATGACAGGGATTGCGCTTTCGGCCGTCAGCGTGGCCGTCTTCATCCTGACAAGGCAGCCATACGCCGGTATCACCTGCTTCGCGCTGCTCGCAACAAAGGCCTTGCTGCTCTGGAGGAGCAGCCACTTGTGACAAGGTGACAGGTGGTTTGTCACACGGCCATTCTGATCGGGTGCCTCACGACCGTCTTCATCTTTGCGGGATTTGCCTTGCGTGGGTCGGAGAGGTAGATCTCGTGGTGGCGGCGCACGTCGGAGAAGTCCGGGACATAGCCCTGCGACTCAGCGAACTCATGCATAGCGGCCACGGTTACCGGCTCGTCATCATAAGGACCGATGTGCATGCACTGCACGCAGAGGCCCTCGGCTATCTCAATCAGGCGTACAGGCGAGAAGTCGAGTTTCTTCTTGGTTGTCGCGACCTCAATCGCCCAGTCAAAGTCGGCGTCCCCTACGAAATCAGGCACGCGAATTGCCGAGATCCAGTTGAACGCCGACTTGTTCGCGTAGTTGACTCCGCATACCCCGTCCTGCCACCAGAAGCCTTCGAGCGGCGGCACAACGTACTGGAAGAAGCCCTCGATGGTGTGGTCGGTCTTGTAGCTCATCTTGAGCGTGTAGGCAACGCCATAAAGCAGCTCGAGCGCGTGCTTGTATGCACCGACCTCATCGTTGGGATCACCCGATCCCTCGACGGCGATAAAGCGCATCGGCGGTACCTCGACGATGGAAGGCTTCGCCTTGGGCGAATAAAGGTCTCGATATTCCTTCTTGAAGTCGAATGGCATGTGCCGCTCCCTCATGTTTCGTGTGCTTACTCACTCACCCTCGAGCATCTGGCGTGCGACAAGATCGGCAAACGCTCCACCCGCAGCCACAAGCTCGTCGTAGGTTCCGCTCTCCACAATCTTGCCGCCGTCGAGCATGATGATGCGGTCGGCGTGGCTGATGGTGGATAGGCGGTGTGCGATTACGACGCGTGTGCAAGCGAGACCGTCGAGCGCATCGCTTACGTGCCGTTGCGTGACGTTGTCCAGAGCAGAAGTCGCCTCGTCGAGCATGAGGATTTTCGGTTTGCCGCAGACTGCTCGTGCGATGAGGATACGTTGCCGCTGCCCGCCCGAAATGCTGCCACTCTCGGATACGATTGTCTGCATCCCCATGGGCATCTTGCGTATGTCATCGGCTACGCCGGCCATCTCTGCCGCGTCCCACGCCTCTTTGAGACCTGCTTTTGGGCTTGCCACCGTGATGTTCATAAACAGATCGCCTTGGAAAAGGCTGCTGTTCTGCAATACCACACCCATATGGCGGCGCAGCGAGCGGATGTCCACCCCGGAAATGTCCTGGCCACCATAGTAGATGGCGCCCTTGGTGGGCTTCTCGAAGCCGAGCAGAAGGCGCATGAGCGTGGACTTGCCGCAGCCCGTGCGTCCCACGATTGCCACGTATTCGCCGGGTTGGATGTGCAGCGACACATTGTCGAGCACAAGTGGGGCGCCTTCCTCGTAGCGGAAGCTGAGATTTCTCACATCTATGGATCCATTGATTGACTCGATCTGACGCTGGTTCTCCAAGACCTCTGGCACGGCCTTCATTACGGGCTCGATCATCTCGAGCAGGGGACGCATGGTGGCTGCCGTCGTTGCGGTACCCGCGAGCGCTGCTATAGCACCCGATATAGACCCAAACGCCGTATTGAAGGCCATGTAGTCGGCCATGGAGACATGTGTCGTCGCTGCGAGCCAGTACATGATGACGGTGCCAAATGACGCGATGAGCGGTATAAGCGCTGGTGCGGAGAGCAACAGGACTGGCAAGTGATACGTTGCCTGAGAAACCTCGGCGTATGAGCGTGCCCAATGCGCGAACGAGCGTTTTTCGGCACCTGCGAGTTTGATTTTTTGTATGCCGTGCAGCAGAGTGGGAGTGAGGCCGCTGAGCTTACTGGAAGTCTCCATCTGCTTGCGAGCATAGCGTGTGGAGTACAGCGTGACCAACGTAGAGGCGACCACCTGAATGATTGTTATAACAAGGGCTGGAAGCGCTAGCTGTGGGGCGAACGCAAGGATTTGCGCCACGTAGACGAGCGAAAAGACGCTCGAAAGACCCGTCCCAAGGATGCTTTGCGATAGTATTATGACGAGCTGCGTCATGCCCGAGATGCGTCGTGTCAAATCGCCTGCGGCATAATCTCTGAAGAATGCGGGGGGCAGTAATAAGACACGAGCGTAAGTTGCCGACTCCATCTGCAACTGCAGCTTCGTGGTGAGGCGCTGCGACACAAATGAAGTCGTGATTTGGATGAGTGACTGTGACAGCGTCATTCCGACCAGCAGCGCAGCGATGGGCATGATGAGCGAGGGTAATCCTGACGGTATGACACGCGAGAAGAGCAGCTTGCTGGCCATGGCGGGTAGCGTGCCGATGAGGGTGGAGACGAGCATCGAGAGCACCACAAGCGCGTAGTCGGTGATGTCGAGCGAATGGATCATAAAGTTAGCGACATCGCGTACCAAAAGCTCGCGCTGAGGAAGCGGCCGGTAGAAGCACAATGCGGTTGGGTTGAGGTCAGCGGCGGTGCTCTTGTTTATCTTTACGTGTTTGCGCGCTGTCGGGTCGACGTAGGAGTAGCCTCGTGGAGTTCGTGGGATGAGCGCGACAGGTGTTCCGCTGGTCGTTGTGACGAGGTATGCGCCCGTGGCATCACGCCACCACTTTCCTTCTAAGCGAACAGTACGTCGCATGACTCCGGTGGGACGTACTGCCCAGTCCACACGATCCATCGGGTCGGTGATGTCGTCGGGAATCGCATGAGGCTTGGTGCCATAGTAAGCGAGCACGGCGTCGATGGCCGAATCGGCGGCTGCAGCGTTGTCTGGAGTGATGCGGGGCATGCGCTTTGCGTCGACTACAGAAGCGGCTAGACGGGCGTATGCGTCCTCGAGCTCTTTCTCGTCGAGAATACTCCGCGCCTCTATCTGATTTTCAAACCAAACCATGGTACATATCCCTTCGCTCGGCGCCTTGCTCTCAATCATGGCGCCGTGATAGGCCTAGTTGTTTCGTACGAGCTCCGCGTAGGCGCCGTTCGCGGCCAGCAACTCATCGTGTTTGCCACGTTCGACCACTTTACCTTCATCGAGGACGATGATTTCGTCGCAGTCACGGATAGTTGAGAGGCGATGCGCGACCACAATGCAGGTGATTTCGCGGTTGCGTATGGCCTTAATTACATGGCCCTCGGTCTTGGCGTCAAGCGCGCTTGTCGCCTCGTCTAGGATGATGATAGTGGGGTCCTGCGCCAGCGCACGCGCGATTTCCAGACGTTGGAGCTGACCACCGCTGAAGTTGCGACCACCTGAGATGAGCTTCTCGTGGTAACCCTCGTTTCGGGCTACGATATCGGAGTGGATATCTGCGTCGTTGGCAGCAGTGATGACCTCAAAGTCCTCGATTGATTGGTCCCATAGGCGGATGTTTGCAGCAACGGTATCCTCGAAGGCTATGATGTCCTGGTCGACCACGGCTAGCGATCCGCGGAGACGGTTTTTGGGTATCTCGGAGATGGGCTGTCCATCGAAACGCACCTCGCCTTGCCATGGCTCATAAAGGCCGCTCGCCAGTTTGGCGATGGTCGACTTCCCAGATCCAGACATCCCCACCAAGGCGACCCATTGCCCTGGGCGCAAGGATAGCGAGAAATCCTCTATGAGTGGTGGTGCCAAGGGGGAATAACCAAAGCTCACGTGGCTGAGCTCCATGGCGCCAGACAACTTGCTGTAGTCTGGTTCTGGACTTGGGTCTTCGTCTTTCTCGGAGACGTCTGCGGGATACTCGAGCACGTCTTGCACACGCTCCATGGCAGAGCGCATCTCTTGGACTTCTTGTCCCAGACCGATGAGCGATTGCACTGGTCCCATGAAACTCGCGAGGAACCCCTGGAAGGCGAGGAGGGAACCGGCGGTGAACTCATCCTTCATGATGAGGTACGTGCCAAGGAGCAGTACCACTATGTTTGCCAGTTGCGTGAGCAATGACGGCAGTGCGCCTAGATATAGGTTTGTCTTTGCAAAGCGTACGCTGACGTCGTTTGACTTTGCCTGACAACCCGACCACCGCTCGAAGTAGCCATCCTCTGCGCCAGAGGCTTTGATGGTCTCGATGGACTCGATGCCAGCAATGGTCGTCGAATAGAACATTCCCGAGTCCCTCATCTGTTGGCGGGTGACGTTCACGCGCTTCTTGGAGATGTAGTTACCTAAGAAGGCGTTTGCCAAGACTGTCACAATTCCGACGATGGTGAGCTTCCAGCTGTATTCGAGCATGATGCCTAGGTACAGAAAGAGCAGGACCGCGTTGAGCAGCGATGGCGCT
>CACXDP010000331.1 GCA_902766445.1 uncultured Coriobacteriaceae bacterium | reverse complement strand
GGGTCCTCGAGGAAGCGGACTACATCGGCTCAACCTCAGGCATCATAAAGCGTTGTGTCGAAGGCACGGAGACGGATTACATCATCTGCACGGTGTATGGTGTGCTGCACGAGATTGAGAAGCAGGTCGCGGCGGCCGGTGACGCAGGCAAAAAGAGGTTCTTCTTCCCCAAGACGACACCCATCTGCCCAAACATGTCACGGGTGACGGGGGAGAAGGTCGTGGCGTGTCTACGTAACCTCTCGGGGGAGGTTTTCGTGGACGAGGCCACTGCCGAAGGGGCTAGGCGTGCGCTTACGCGCATGCTCGAGCTGGCTGCCTGATCGCGCAGACGGAAAGGTGACTCACAACATGAAGAAGCTCCAATGCGACGTGGTTGTCGTGGGCTGTGGTATCTCTGGCCTCTACGCCGCGCTCAAGCTGCCGCGCAGCTGCCAGGTGATTTGCATCGCAAAGGGCGACATTGAGACCTGTGACTCCATGCTCGCTCAGGGCGGCATCGCCGTCATGCGCAACGAAGACGATTACGACCAGTACTTCGAGGACACGCTCAAGGCTGGCCATTACGAGAACCGCCGGGAGAGCGTGGACATCATGATTCGCAACTCCCGCTCGTGTATCAATGACCTCATCTCGTATGGTGTGCGCTTTGATCGTGACCCGCAAGGCAAGTTGCTTTACACGCGTGAAGGTGCCCACTCGAAGGCGCGCATACTCTATCACGAGGACATCACGGGCCGCGAGATCACCGAGACGCTTCTTCTGCAGGCGCGTGCGGCGCATAACGTGCGTATCTATGAGAACACCATGATGGTGGACCTGCTGACTGAGGTGGGGGCAGACGAGAAGCGGGTATGTACGGGCGTGTCATGCGTGCAGAAGGACGGTACGGAGCTGAATATCTTCTCGCGCTTCACGATTCTCGCCACGGGTGGCATCGGAGGGACGTTCGAGCGCTCTACCAACTATCCGATTCTCACGGGTGACGGCTGCAGGATTGCCAAGGAGCACGGGGTGTTGCTCGATCACATGGACTACGTGCAGATTCATCCCACGACGCTCTACCGCACGACGCCGGGTCGCTCCTTCCTCATCAGTGAGTCGGCACGCGGCGAGGGTGCGGTGCTGCTGAATTCCAAGTTCGAGCGCTTCACCGACGAGCTGCAGCCGCGTGACCTCGTGACCAAGGCCATCCTTGATGAGATGGAGCGCGAGGGATCGAAACATGTGTGGCTCTCGTTTGAGAACGTCATGAACGAGATAATTCGCAGTCACTTCAAGCACATATACGAGTACTGCCTCGCCAACGGGTATGACATCACGAAGGAGCCGATTCCCGTTGTGCCTGCCCAGCACTACTTCATGGGCGGCATCCATGTGGACTCCAACTCCGAGACCACGATGCCTCGACTCTTTGCCGTGGGGGAGACCTCTTGCACGGGAGTGCACGGTCGCAACCGCCTTGCCTCGAACAGTCTGCTCGAATGCCTCGTTTTTGCTCGGCGAGCCGCAGAAAAGATCAGCGCCGACCACACGCGGGAGCAGCGTCCCCTCATCGACCCATCGACGCTGAGCATGGTCATGGAGAAGCACATTCGGGCCTCGCTTGAGGAGGACATGCCCGGTGGCGACCTTTCCACCGATTCGGTGATACCGGATCGCAGGCAGGCACGCGTGGAACTGCTCTGCAAGCAGGATGGCGTGCTCGCCGGCATGGCCGTCTTTATGCGTACCTTTAAGCTGCTTGACCCCACGACGACCGTGACGCCGCTCGTGCGTGACGGTGATCGCATCCGCAAGGGGCAGATGCTCGCGCTCATCGAGGGAGACGTGCGCACGTTGCTCTCGGGCGAACGTACCGCGCTTAACTACCTGCAGCATATGAGCGGCGTGGCAACGTACACGCGCGAGGTCGTGGATGCCCTTGCCGAGGCTGGGTCCACTGCCCAGATTGTGGACACGCGCAAGACGACCCCCGGCATGCGAATCTTTGACAAGATGGCCGTGCGCATCGGAGGTGGCGGGAACCACAGGCAGAGCCTCTCTGATGCAATACTCCTGAAGGACAATCACATCGAGGCTGCGGGCAGTATCATCGAGGCGGTGCGAATGGCTCGCTCGCGCTGTTCCTTCATGACAAAGATCGAGGTGGAGTGCGAGAACCTCGCGATGGTTCGTGAGGCGGTCGAGGCCGGAGCCGACGTCATCATGCTCGACAACATGAGCAAGGCGCAGATGAAGGAGGCGATAGCCTTCATCGACGGTCGAGCCATTACGGAGATCAGCGGCAACGTCACGCGCGAGAACGTGGAGTATCTGGCTGATCTCGATGTGGACGTGATCTCCTGCGGTGCCTTGACGCACTCGGCTGGCATCCTTGACATGAGCATGAAGAATCTTCAGGTGCTAGATACCGCTGCGCGAGGACAACTCGACTCCTGAGAAATTTTTCTTGCCAATCGTGGATTATTTGTGCTAGCATTTCTTTTTGCACGTGAATGTTGTCTACCCAAGGAGTTATCCATCGTGAGCCCTCTGAACATCGCCCTGCTCGTCATCATGGGCATCTCGGCCTTCTTCACCATCATCCTCATCCTCATGCACTCTGGCAAGGGGACTGGCGTGTCTGACATGATTGCGGCTTCCATGTACAACGCCACTGCGGGATCAGGCATCTGGGAGAAGAACCTCGATCGTCTCACCGTCATCTTTGCCGCCATCTTTGGCATCTGCATCTGTGTTATGGCTTTGACGTTCCCAGTGGGTACCATTGCTGGAATGTAGTGGCAATTACAAATGATTTATCTGCTGTGAATCCCCTAATCGTTAGCGATTAGGGGATTCTTTTAACAGTCTAGAAACCTACGTGTGTAGGCACGTTTGTTTGCAGCTCTATAATTACCAGTGTCAATATTTCTGACCAAAAGGCGGGTGTTTATGGATTCTAAAACTGTCTCGTACATCCTCAAACGCATCGTGATGGCGGTGTTTACCCTCTGGGCCGTCATCACGATTACGTTCTTTGTGATGAAGGCGGTCCCTGGTGACCCCTTTGCCTCGGAGAAGGCGGTTACGCCGGCAGCTCGTGCTGCGCTTGAAGCAAAGTATGGCTTGGATAAACCGCTTTTTGAACAGTACCTCAACTATCTGAGCGGGGCGATACATTTTGACTTCGGTCCTTCGCTCAAGCAGCGCGGTCGTGACGTGACGGCCATCATCATGGACGGGATGAAGACCTCGGCCAAGATCGGCATCATTGCACTCATCGTGGCGACGGTGTCGGGCATCCTCTTTGGTGCCGTTGCGGCTCTCAAGCGAAACAGCATCATCGACCGCATCATCATGGTGATGACTACAGCCTTCGTTTCCATGCCTTCGTTCATCATGGGTTCGCTCCTGCTGATCCTCTTTTCGATACAGCTAGGTTGGCTCCCGGCAAACGGCGCAGCGGAGGGTGGACTTATCCTACCCATCATCACTCTCGCGCTTTATCCCATGAGCTACATAACGCGTCTCACTCGCTCGTCGATGCTCGACGTTCTTGGCCAGGATTACATCCGTACGGCCAAGGCGAAGGGCGTGTCGCAGCGAGATGTGCTCCTGCATCATGCGCTCAAGAACTCGCTCATACCCGTTATCACGTACTTTGGTCCCGAACTGGCCTACATCGTCACCGGGTCGCTTGTCGTCGAGCAGATTTTTGCTGTGCCGGGTATTGGGCGCGCATTCGTCAACTCTATCACCGGACGTGACTACACGCTCATCATGGGGACCACCGTCGTGCTGGCGTCTCTCATCGTTATCATGAACCTCGTCTCTGACATTCTCTACAAGGTAGTCGACCCGCGTATCACGCTGGAATAAGGAGGTGTGACCATGGTAGTGGATAAAATGCCCAACATGCCGGTGGACATGGATGACTTCCGCCCAGCAACTGAGGAAGAAAAGGCGTATATGGTGCAGATGCGCCCGTCATCCACGTTTTTTAAGGACGGATGTCGTCGCCTGTTTAAAAACAAGGTTGCGTTCGTATCGATGATTGTCATCATCCTTATTACGATATCAGCTATCTTCCTCCCAATGGTGTGGCCGTATTCGTATGAGCAGCAACTTGGCGTACAACCGGGAAAGCCTGTCGATTCTTCGTACAACAACCTTGCTCCTATGGAGTACAGCAAGTCCGAGCAGGCTCGCATAGATGCTGGCGAGAGCGTGTTTCCCCACATCTTTGGTACTGACGCGGCAGGACGCGATTACTTCATCCGCGTGGTCTATGGTACGCGCATCTCGCTCGCGGTCGGCTTCTTTGCCTCCATTATCGTGCTCGTGGTCGGCATGACCTTGGGGTCGATTGCCGGCTTCATGGGTGGGCGTGTGGACATGGTTATCATGCGCATCGTGGACGTTATCTACTCGCTGCCCGACATGCTCATGGTCATCCTGCTCGCCTCAGTGATGCGCGAGACGTTAGGAAGCGCTCTCGAAGGTACGGTCTTAGCCGCCATCGGCTCAAACATCATCTCGCTATTTGTCATCTTTGCACTCCTTTACTGGTGCTCGATGGCGCGTCTCATCCGTGGCCAGATTCTCTCGCTGCGCGAGCAGGAGTACGTGCTTGCGGCTGAGGCGACCGGCGCCAAGGCGGGTTGGATTATCAAGAAGCACCTCATCCCCAACTGCATCTCGGTCATTATCATCTCTACGGCACTTCAGATTCCGAGCGCCATCTTTACCGAGAGCTTCCTATCGTTCCTCGGGCTTGGTGTCAACGCTCCGATGCCATCACTTGGCAGCCTTGCTTCCGAGGCACTGAACGGTATCAGTAGCTATTCATACCGTCTCGTGATTCCCGCGCTTGTCATCTCGCTTATCGTGCTTGGACTCAATCTCTTTGGCGATGGTCTGCGCGACGCCTTCGATCCGAAGCTCAATCAGTAGAAAGGAGATACCATGGCATTGTTGGAAGTGCGCGACCTTCACACGTCATTCTTTACTGATGCAGGAGAGGTCAAGGCCGTCAACGGCGTCTCCTTCGATCTGGACCGGGGCAAAGTGCTCGGCATCGTCGGAGAGTCTGGATCTGGCAAGTCCGTAACCGTCTACTCCATCATGCAGATTCTGGCTCCTGCGGGACGGATTGTCTCGGGTTCCATCAAGTTCGACGGACAGGAGCTCGTCGGTGCGGGCGAGAAAGTCATGCGCGACATCAGGGGCAACAAGATTTCGATTATCTTCCAGGACCCCATGACCTCACTCAATCCTACCTACACCATCGGTCACCAGCTTATGGAGGCGATCCTGCTGCATACCGATCGCAATAAGGAACAGGCGTGGGACCGTGCGGTGGAGATGCTGCGTCTAGTCAACGTCAACGAGCCAGAGAAGCGCATGAAGCAGTATCCGCACGAGTTCTCGGGTGGCATGCGACAGCGAGTGATGATCGCCATGGCCTTGGCTTGCGAGCCTGATATCCTGATAGCGGACGAGCCGACGACAGCCCTTGACGTCACGATCCAAGCCCAGATTTTGGAGCTTATGCAGCAGCTACAGCGCGAGTTGGGCATGGCCATCATCATGATCACGCACGATCTGGGCGTCGTTGCGCAGATGTGCGACGAAATCGTCGTCATGTACGCGGGATCGTACTGCGAGCGCGGCACGGCTGATGAGATATTCTATGACCCGAGACACGAATACACGAAAGGCCTGTTGCGCTCCATTCCTACGATGGGCACTATGGGGCAGAAGCTGCAGCCCATCACGGGAACGCCCATCGACCTGCTAAACCTTCCCAAAGGCTGTCCCTTTGCACCACGTTGCGACGCGGCCATGAAGATTTGCATTCGGCAGGCGGCGGAAAACATGGATCTGAGCGAGACGCATAAGGCCTCATGCTGGATCAACGTGAAGCAAAAAGCTCGTAACATCGGCGCTAGTGCAATGCAGAAGGCGCAAAAGGTCGGTATGGACTACGACGATGCGGCTGACATCGCCACGGCAATCGAGGCTGGTGGACTTGGCGCCTCGGTACTGTCTGCGGAAGTTCATTCTGCGCAAGCCGAGGAGGAACTTGAGGCTGCACGAAAGCGGGCTGCGAAGGAGGTACAGGAGGAGAGTGCCGGCAACCTTTCGGATGGTGACATCGTGGGCGACGGAGCACTCATACACTCCCGCGAGATGGGCAATCGCTCTGCGAGCGCTCCTAACCCCACGGTGCATGGCAAGAAGCCAAGGAAGGGCGGTAAACGGTGATGACAGCACAAGGAAACGACGCTCCGCTGGTCGAGGTGCGTCACCTCAAGGAGTACTTCCCGGTCAATACGGGCTTCTTCAAGACGACTCCGCTCAAGGCAGTCGATGACGTGAGCTTCACCATCAGGCGTGGCGAGACATTGGGCTTGGTAGGGGAGTCGGGTTGTGGCAAGACGACTGTCGGTCGTACGATGCTGCATCTCTACCAGCCCACTGATGGCGTTGTCATATACGACGGAAGGGCCGTCGTTGGTTCCAAGGAGAAGGTAGACGTCAACAAGTTCTGCGTCACGTCTGATCCCCACCCGCTCTCAGAGTCAACGATGTCACTGGACGAGTATCGCACGAAGACCACCATGGTCTTCCAGGATCCGTACAGCTCACTCAACCCGCGTATGACCGTCTCGGACATCATCGCGGAGCCGCTTGACGTGCATCACATGTGCTCCAGTGCTCAAGAGCGCGAGAGCCGCGTACTCGAGATCATGGCCCGTGTTGGCTTGAACTCCGAGCATGCGTCACGTTATGCGCATGAGTTCAGTGGTGGACAGCGCCAGCGCATAGGCATTGCGCGCAGCCTGGCCGTCAATCCTGAGTTTATCGTCTGCGATGAGCCCGTTTCGGCACTCGATGTTTCGATCCAGGCTCAGGTCATCAACATGTTTGATGAGTTGCAGGAGGAGATGGGTCTCACGTACCTCTTCATCGCACACGACCTGCTCGTGGTGCGTCACATCTCCGATCGTATCGCAGTCATGTACTTGGGAAAGATGGTCGAGCTTGCCGACGCCGCAGAGATATACGATCATCCGCTGCATCCCTACAGCAAGTCGCTCCTCTCGGCGGTACCCATACCTGACCCAAAGATTGCTCGCGCAAACAAGCGCATCCCGCTGCAAGGAGACATCCCGAGTCCGCTCAACGCGCCTTCTGGATGTCCGTTCCGTACGCGCTGCCCGTATGCCACCGAGGCATGCTCGCAGACGATGCCCGAGTTCCGTGAGGTGTCAACCGGACACTTCGTGGCTTGCCACCGTACTGACGAAATTAACTAAGCGAAAAAAGGTACCAAGGGGACTGTCCCAACGCCATTAAGTTAAGATGTTGGGCATGACGGGGCGGCCGGTTGGCGAAGCCGTTTTTTCGCCACCGGCGGCG
>CACXDP010000330.1 GCA_902766445.1 uncultured Coriobacteriaceae bacterium | reverse complement strand
GGCATGACCATATAGCCACCTGTACGCTACGCGTAGTCGGCGACGAGCTGCGCGTGGATTCTTAGCGCCTCAGATATTCCGACGAGACGGGGAAATCGAAGTACGTATCCGGGTATGGCTCATCCTTGAGCGTAAAGTGCCACCATTCGCAGTCGATGGGTTCGAAGCCCTTGCGCATCATGATGTTGCGCAGGAGCATGCGATTCGTATACTGCTCCTTCGTAATCCCCTTGTAGTCGGGATGCGACACCTCGCTGAACATGTCGAACGGGCTGCCCATGTCGAGTTCCTTGCCAGTCATCATGTCAAGCAGCGTGAGATCTACGGTGCTGCCACGGCTATGGCTTGACCGACTCGCGATGTAGCCCTTGGAAAAAAGGTCCGTCTTGTCGAGGTCCGGATAAAAGAAGGGCTTCATGCGCAGGTCAAGGTCCTCAATGCCCCACAGGACGAAATGCTTGACCGCCCGAGCGGGACGATATGCGTCAAAGACTTTGAGCCGAAGACCGCGCACAGCCATTTCGTTGCTGACGTCCTTGAGCGCCCGCGCCGCCTCCTTGGTGATGAGAGCGCAGGGTTCCTCATAGCCGTCGATGCGGTCGCCCACAAAATTGTAGGTAGAGTGATAGCGAATTTCCTGAATGATGCTCGGGACGTAGTCTGCCAGGACCACGAAACCGGAGGAATCCATTGTTACCATCTTTTTGTAGTCTGCGCTCATTGCATCTCGCTTTCCCACGCCGACTTGCGACTTATTTCAGACCTATCATACTATCACTCAAGACTAACGTACGAAGCGAGCCTTGATGGCATCGCGCGACGACGTGAGGCAGAAAGGATTCGTACCATGCATGCAGACGCCACCGAGTTGGAAACGACGCTCCGCAAACAAGGGCGCATCTACGAGAGCTACCTCGCCGAGTTCGAAGCGGCGCTGTCCGCAGCGGGGTCCTCGAGTCGCTCGATACGTCGGCATATGCGCAACGCAAGCTGCTTTCTCACCGAGTACCTCCTCTACGAGGATGACAACAGCCTCGAGATGGGCTGCTACCTCGTCGACGACTTCATGGAAGGCTACGTTATAGAGCATTGTTCGTGGGCAAGTCCAGCAGCCATCGAGCAGAGTGGCACTTCGCTCGTGCGCTTCTATCGATGCATGCTCGAAGCGCACCACGTGGACGAAGACGCCCTCGACGAACTTGAGGCGACCATCGATGCGCAGATGCCACTTTGGAAGGAGGAGTGCGAAGGCGCAGCGCACAGGACCGAGCTTCCCGGCGGCATCAACGCGCTCGTTGCCCAGAGCCTTGGGCCTACCGCATGCCAAGGCGCGGGTTCTGAGAAGCCCGGCACTGCAAGCCCGCAACCCGACTCCGACCTTCGGGGGGATTTCTTCACTACCTCAAAGGCCGAAACGAAGGCGTCCACGCGAAGCGCAGCAGTCGGGATTGACCAGCTCGCACTCGCCCTCCTCTATCTCTGCTCGCAGGATGGTGAGAGCGATGCCTTGAACACCGCCTTCGCACGTCTTCGCAGTCGCGGACTCATAACGGACAACGCAAACGGTTGGCCCAAGCTCACGACTCGCGGCGAGGAAGAAGCACGCGCCGCCCTTGCAGGCCTCGGATCCGATGCGAAGGGATTTGTACCCAATCCGTAAACTACACACGGTTTCTCTTCGCGGACCCCCTCGCCCCACCCCCCAACTACACACCGACGCGAAGTCCGGATGGTGTGGGAATGTGGGGATCCGGACGGCGTCGCGGGCACCCCGAAGAAAGCCTACTGCCGGTAGTAGCGCAGGAAGTTTTCGAGCTTGTCGAGGGCCTCTCCAAGAATGGCGCGACGAGGCAGGTAGACGATACGGAAGTAGCCGGGCTTCTCCCAGTTGAAGCCCTTGCCCGGGACGATGAGGACCCTTTGCTCCTGCAACAGGTCAAGCTGGAACTGTGTGTCATCGGTGATGTTGAACTTCTCGGGATCGAGGCGAGGGAAGATATAGAACGCCGCCTTGGGCTTGACCACACTGACTCCGTCAATCTGGCAAAGACGCTCGTACACAAAATCGCGTTGGTTGCGCACGCGCCCGCCCGGCACGACGTAGTCCTTCACGGACTGATGCCCGCCGAGGGCCGTCTGGACGATGGACTGCGCGGGCACGTTCGAGCAGAGGCGCATATTGCTCATTACGTTGATGCCCTCCATGAGGTCGCGGCCCAGGCGCTTGTTGCCGCTGATGGAAATCCAACCGATGCGCCAGCCCGCGATCATGTGGCTCTTTGACAGGCCATTGAACGTGATGCAAAAGAGGTCCGGCGCCAAGCTTGCGATGCTCACGTGCTCTCCCCCGTCCATGACCAGGCGGTCGTAGATTTCGTCGGAGAGGATGATGAGCTGATGCTCGCGTGCGATCTCAACGATCTCTTCCAGGATCTCGCACGGATAGAGAGCGCCGGTCGGGTTGTTTGGGTTGATGATAACGATGGCCTTTGTGTTGGGCGTAATCTTTGCGCGCATGTCATCGAGGTCGGGCAGCCATTCGGCCTGCTCATCGCAGAGATAGTGGACGGCATGGCCTCCGGCCAACGTCACACAGGCGGTCCAGAGCGGATAGTCAGGGCTGGGCACGAGAATCTCGTCACCGGTCTCCACCATCGCCTGCATCACGAGGTTGATGAGGTCGGAAACGCCGTTACCAGTATATATGTCACTCATCGTAACGTTGGGGATGCCCTTGATCTGGTCATACTGCATGATAGCCTTGCGCGCGCTCCAGAGCCCGCGGCTGTCGGAATACCCCTCGGTCTCACGCAGTTGGGTCGCCATGTCGAGGACGACCTCGTCGGGCGTGCGGAAGCCAAACGGCGCAGGGTTGCCGATGTTGAGCTTGAGAATGTGGATGCCGTCCTCCTCCATGCGATGGGCCTCGTCGAGCGCCGGACCGCGCACGTCGTAGGAGACATAATCGAGCTTCGAGGATTTCTTGAACTTGCGCATGACGCCTTCCTTTCGGTTCGTTGGTTTGGAGTCTGTGGGGGTAACGTGATCTTGCGCTGGTTCTTGGTCTGACAGGCGTTCGTCTTCTGCGCCCAGAAGCCATGATTCACTCGTGCCGAGCAGGTCGGCCAGAAGTGCCAAGGTCTCGGCACGTGGTGTGGTCTTGCCACTCACGTACTGGCTGACCTGGCTCTTTCCGAGTCTCTGCCCCCGCTCGTCCGCAAGACGCAGCAGGTCAACTTGCTTGTATCCGCGCTGCGCCATCGCCTCCTGCAGGCGCGCGGCAAAAGGGCTTTGAGCCATTTTGAACCTCCGAGTTCAATTTTGAACCATCTGCTTTGGTTCGAAATTGAACAAAGCATAGCACTCGAAGAAAGAAGTTCAAGTTACAAGACGAAAAAATGAACTTCACCTGCTACAGCTGCCGGGGATGCTGACCACAATCCCACTGTGGGAAAAGCAGTCAATCAGTTTGACCACAATCCCACTGTGGGAAAGCAGTCAGGCTATACTGGTAAGCGCCCTCGAGAAAGGATCCCACATGAAGCGCACGAAGCCCAACAGAATCATCGCCTACTTCCTCGCCCTCACGCTTGCGCTACAAAGCCTGCTGCCCTCTGTGGCGCTCGCGGAGCAACGCACAGTAGAGGTCGACAACCACACCGAGGCAAACGCAGAGGCCAAGGTGGTTACCAACATCGTTATAGACGGTGTGGACAAGCCTACCACTGGCGCTAAGCTCGACCAAACGGCCGGCGTCTCCACCGCAAGCGGCGACACTTGGGAGATAGCCGTCGTTTGGATGCGCGACGACCTGCAAAAGGACACCGATACCGCTGATGAGGGCCATACATACCTCCCCGCACTTGCCTTCGTCGTGCCGGAGGGCTACGCACTGGAAAGCAACACTGCAACGGTCACGCTCTCCGACTCGCTCACCGCGCTGTTTGACACGCAGGAAATCATTTCCGTCTACGAGGCCTCCACGGGCATCACCTACATCATCCCCGCATCGCTCAAAGACCTGTTTGCACAAGCCTCTAGCGCCAACGCCGCTCATGAAGGCAACGCCGACGTCGCGCAGGCACAACAAGAGCAGCAAGCAGACGCACAGGAAGCCAACGCCGACGACACGCCTGCGCAACAAGACCAGCAAACAGATGACGAAGAGGCCCCCGGACTCGGAGGCGATGGCACAGTAGTGGAAGTCCACTGCGCGCAGACCGCGCGCGATGTCCTTACCGACGAAGACCTAGAGTGGCTGATCAATCTCATTACCGACTATCTGGAACCGCAGGCGGTGGAGCTTCTTCTCGACAGCTACCCCTCCATCCGCAAAGCGGCCAACAACGGCGAGATTGGCAAGGAGATAAGCCTCTATATCTACTACCAGCATGGCGACAAGGACGGTAAACCGGAACACGAGGACTCGCCCGAGGCGCTCGCCTACGTATCCGGAGCTGCCACAAGCGTAAACGGTGAGCCCAAGTTCTGCTACATGATGGCTGTAAACGTCGAAAGCCTGCTGCAAAAAGATGCGGATGGCAAACCCATACGCAACGAAGAGACAGGCAAATATACCTTTGTACGAGATGGCGATGCCATCGACACTCTTTGCAACACCTTGGTACACGAGCTGTTCCACGCTCTTATGTATGATTACAATCGCACCGGCATGGCAGGTGGCACGGACCTGCAGGATATATTGACCGACTCCCATAACAACTTCATCAAACCAGGGGCGAGCGCTCGTTTCGGACTCTTGCAGTACCCCCAATGGTTTATCGAAGGCACTGCCACCACCACGGAAAACAACTACCAGTTCCGCTACGACATATTCCAAATGCTCCGCAACGTAGTAAATGCCGATGGCACCACAACCCTCAACCCCAGCTTCACGCAGCAGCTCATACTCGATAACTACCTAGGCGCGAAGTATAGCGACGGCACGGATGTGTACTTCGGACTCGATTGCAGCGTCGGAGGCCAAGACGATAAAGGTAGAACCATCGATACTGGAGCAAGTCGCTACGTGTCGGGCTACCTCGCGACTCTATACCTCAGCGAGCTTGCCACGCGTTACAACTACTATGGCGAGTCATCAGTACGAACGGTCGACGGCGTGACCACAGTGGATGCAAACATGCTTCGCGGCGGTTTGGACTCCCTGCTCAGATGGATGCATGAGGACAACGCGACGCTGGACTCCCTCATCAATGCTCTCTCACCCAAAGACGAGAACGGACAGCCCATCTTTACTGACACCAAGTCCTTCGAAGAGCAGTTTGTATTTGGCCCTAAACTGGAAGACGGCCGCTATGGGGGTTGCCCCGAGTCGCTCCCCTTTGTGGAAAGCTTCCTGAACTACATGCTCACCCTAGACAACCAGTTACCCGAAGACGAACAT
>CACXDP010000329.1 GCA_902766445.1 uncultured Coriobacteriaceae bacterium | reverse complement strand
TGCTCGCCGTCGAGCTCGGTGAGCCCTACGCTCGTGCCCACGGGGATGAACTGCTGGTCTTGGAAGGTGACGGAGTTGGTCATGGCGCGCTCCTCTAGTTGTAGGATTCCATTGCTTCCATCATACGACGTGTGGAACCGTAGCGCAGTCTCGGAGACGGCATCAGTGATACGGGATGGGCATCAGTTGACTGTTCCTCTCGTCCGCCTGTCCCTTACGGTTGCCAGTTCTCGGGCAGGGGTCGCGCGTAGTTTGGCCTGCAGTACGTCTCGACCGCGATGTTGGCGAAGTCCGACATGAGGTCGTAGCGCGAACCAATACGGTGGTAGAAGCCGTATCGCACGCTTGGCGACCCCTTCCATCTCAGGATTCTGTGGAAGGGGTCGGGCATGGTGTAGAGCGAGGGCACGAGCGCATATCCGAAACCCGCATCCACGAGCGCGTACGCCTCCGACGAGGTCGCGCACTGCGTGACCTGCACATCGGAGGGAGTGGGAATGCTTGTCCGTGCGATGTAGTCCCGGCGACGGAGCCCGGGTGATATGCAGAGCACCTGTGCCATGCCCTTCACGTCTCCTAGGCCAACCTCTCCGCGCTCGGCGAGCGGCGAGTCGACGCGCACGACGCAGCTGAGGACGTCTTCCAGGAGACCGGTGAAGCCGATGCCTCCCGTCACAAGCGCCTCCGCCTCGAAGCCCATGACCACGTCGAGCTGCTCGCGCATGAGCATCGTGACGTTGGCGTCGCGAGGCCCCTGGTTGAGAACCACATGGAAGCCCTCGTGCAGCTTGCGCAGCCTGTCGAGCACCGGCGCGAGACGCATGAGCTCGCATGCGTCTGAGTAGCCGACGGCGAGGCTGTGTCCGATGGCGTGATGCCGCGCCCTCTCGCCCGCCGCGTAGGCCAGCCGTAGGATCTCGCGTGCGTCGCGCAGGAACGACTCGCCCAGTTCCGTGAGCGCCACCTCGCGAGTCGTGCGGATGAATAAGGAGCCGCCCAGCTCGTCCTCAAGTGACGCCACCTGTTTTGACACCGTGGGCTGCGAGAGGTGCAGCTCCTCCGCAGCACGGCGGAAGCTCAAGTTCTGAGCCACTTGGACGAAGCACTCAAGCTGCGTGGTGTTCACGTACGCCTCCGTTTGATAGGGAATACGAATCGTTGATAGCATCACTCTATCACGTATCACATTGTGTGCATGGGACAATGTCCTTGGTAAATGCGAGCTGAGAGAGGGATGACGATGGCGGGGACGATGAGGGCGCTGAGCATCAGCGGGGTCACAAGGGGAGGGGAGGCTAAGCTCTCCGAGGTGCCGATCCCTGCCGTGAAGCCCGGTTGGGCGCTTGTGCGGATGCGGGGATTTGGGCTCAACCACTCCGAGCTCGAGTTGCGCCGCTCCGAGATATGCGCGGACTACATCAAGAAGCCCATCATTCCGGGCATCGAGGGCGTGGGAGAGGTGGCGGAACCCGGTGACACGGACTTCGTCGCAGGGACCAAGGTCTGCATGCTCATGGGTGGCATGGGCCGCTCGTGGGACGGCAGCTACGCCGAGTGGTGCCTCGTGCCTGCGACGCGCATGTTCAGGATACCGGACGCGGCATGCGAACTGCCGTGGTCTGCGCTCGCAGCAATACCCGAGACCTACTACACCGCATGGGGCTCGCTCTTCGAGGGACTACGGCTTGAGGCCTCCGACACGCTGCTCGTGCGCGGCGCGAGCTGCGGGCTGGGATACACGACGGTGCAGATCGCCCATGCTCTGGGCTCGCGCGTCATCGCCACCACGCACCGCAATAAGTACGTGGAGGAGTTGAGGCGCTTCGGTGCCGACGAGGTCGTGCTTGATGACGGCTCGCTGTCCCGTGCCGGGGTCCGTGCTCACAAGGCGCTCGAGCTTATCGGCCCCAGGACCTTGCAGGACACGCTCGGCTGCCTCTGGCATGGCGGCATCTGCTGCGACACTGGCATCCTGGGTGGCGTCTTCACGCTCGATCGCTTCGATCCCATCAAGGGCATCCCCAACGGCTGCTACCTCACGGGCTTCTTCTCAAACTACCCAACGCAGGAAGTGATGGATGCGTTGTTCGCGTTCGTCGCCAAGCACGGTCTGGAGCCCTTTGTGGCCGCATCCTTTCCCTTCGATCGTTTGCCGGACGCGCTCGCGCTCCAGGACGATGGAGGCTTTCAGGGCAAGATCGTGGTCACATTCGACTAGGCAATCACGGGCGGCGTGCGCGCCCCCGCTTGCGTAAGCACACCATGACAAGATTGGCACGAGGAGGTGACATCCATGACAGAACTCGAAAGCACGGCCACCGCGTGTGGTACTCCCGACCCGGCACCCGCTTGCGGGACCCCCGACCCGGCACCCGCTTGCGGGACCCCCGACCCGGCACCCGCTTGCGGGACCCCCGACCCCGAATAACAGCTGTTTTGCCAGCGGCCCCGACTGCGGGGCCGCGTCCTTGTTGGCATGTCAATCAGCCAGATGAGAGGAGCGATCTCAGCCATGCCCTCGCACTTTCCCTTCCAGTGGCACATCACCGACGCCTGCGACCAACGCTGCAGGCACTGCTACATATATGCCGAGGGTGCCCCTCCCCAGGTGACGATGCCTTACGAGACGACGGAGTTCGTGGTGGCCCAGATGCTGGCACTCTGCGAGAGAATTGGCCGCGAGCCCTACGTCTACCTTACGGGTGGTGACCCCATCCTGCATCCGGACTTCTGGCGTATCATCGCCCTACTGCACGATCGAGGCATCCGTATCGCCATCATGGGCAACCCCTTCCACCTCACGCCAGAGGTCTGTGCGCGCATGCGCGGGCTCGGTTGCGTAAAGTACCAGGTATCGCTCGACGGGCTGCGCGAGACTCACGACGCCTTCCGCAAGCCTGGCTCCTTCGATGCCACGCTCGAGGCCATACCCGTCATACAGGGGGCGGGCATGTGGGCCAACGTGATGACTACGGTGTCGTCGCGCAACATGTCCGAGGTGCCCGAGCTCATCGACCTCGTGGCGAGTCTCGGCGTGGACGTCTATGCCTTCGGGCGCTATTGCCCAACGAGCGGTCAGCGTGCGGAGGAATTCCACATGGAGCCGCGCGCGTACCGGGCGTTGCTGATGGAGTGCCGTGAGCGCATCCTCAGGCAAAAGGAGCAAGGCGCGCGTACGTACTTCTACCCGAAGGACCACCTCTGGAGACTGCTCGAGTGGGAGCTGGGCGCGTTCGTGATACCCGAGGGAACGGACCCGCACGTCGCCCACGACGGTTGCCACTGTGGGAGCGGCCACCTTACCATCCTGCCTACGGGTGCGGTCCATGCGTGCCGCCGCATGGAGTCTCCCGTCGGGGACGTGTCGCGGGAGACGCTGGCTGACATCTACTTCGCTAACCGCCTCGCCGAGTACCGGCGCATCGACCGGTTCGAGAAATGTGTGGGATGCCCGCTCCACAGCTGGTGTCGCGGATGCCCCGCCGTGGCCTTTGGTTACACCGGCGACCGCTACGCACCTGACCCTCAGTGCTGGTACAGGCTGGTCTAATGTGAACGGGGGGCCTTTCACCCGCGCGCCTCTGATGCCAGGATAATGCCTGACCATTTGGGGTGGCGCTGCAATCTCTGCGGAGCGTTTGTCCGGTTCGAGACATCTTGAATTGGCGAGAAGTGCAAGGGCTACAACGCCTTCGCGCTCATCTATCGTCCCGGCACGCAGACGACCTGCGAGGGCCTCGCCCGAGCTATCGCCTGATACCGGACATCTTCTTAGCTCTGCCAGACGCGCTCCAACTCGTCCCAGCGCGTCCCAGCTCGGCATGGCACTTCGCAGTGCGTTGTGAAGCACAGCTTAGCAGATGACGCGAGGCGGCCTCAGTCATGCTACCGACAGCACGGCGCTTCGGTCTTGAGCACCTCGAGGACGCCTAGCTGCAGGTTGTTGCCGTTTCTCCTGATTGCTGCAATCGCATCGACAAGACGATACTCCCCAAGGGAGGCCGCTGTTCGGTTGCCTCGGTCACGAATTGTGCCTCCCCGACGGTGATCGGCCCGCCCTTCCCCTCGTCGCTTGACGGATCTTCGCTCGAAGGCTGCCTAGACGCTTCTGCCAGCGCTTCACGTGCCGCAGAGAGCAGGCGCTCTTTCTCGACGACGTTGTTTTTGAACCAGTCGGTGGACCAGATGTGGTAGAACCTCCATCCCATGTTCTCCAACACGCGTTCTCTCAGGCTGTCGCGGTCGCGAGCGTTTGCGAAACTGTGATAGGTGGCACCGTCGCACTCGACGGCCAAAGCGTAATTCGAGCTGTCGGGTATGCGGATGCCCATGTCGATGCGGTATCCTGAGCAGCCGATTTGCGTATTCACGACGTATCCCTGATCCCTGAGGAAGTCGCAAACCTCCTCCTCGAAGAAAGAATCGAACTGGTCGTTGTTCGGCACGGACACGCTGCGCTCGAGCGCCATATCCCCGTTTTCGGCATAGTCGAGATACGAACGGAGCAGCCGAGACCCCATTGCGTTCGATCGGCTTAGGTCGATGTCGGTGTAGGAGATTGACGAAACGAGCTTCACGTTGTCCTTCGCGCGGGTGATCGCGACGTTGAGCCTGCGCTCGCCGCTCTCGCGGTTCAGGGGTCCGAAGTTGTGTATGAAGCGACCCTGCGCATCCGGCGCATAGGCCACGCTGAAGATAATCGTGTCCCTCTCGTCGCCCTGCACCGTCTCAAGGTTCTTCACGAAGAACGGCTCTCGACGGGTCGAGGAGAAGTATTCCTCAAAAGCAGGATTGAGTTCCCGTAGAGTCCGGTCGGGGTCATGTAACCCTTGGTCCGCAGTCTCATTCGCTATGCTGTTGCCAGTTTGCGAAAGCCGAAGTACGCCATCTTCCTGGATTCGATGATATTTGCAGCGAGACGTCGCCTGCTTTACAAGTCGTATGGGGCGAGCCTGGCGATGGTTTGAGCATGCCGTCGCGGTCGATGCCCCTCTTCTGAAGGAGTCCTATCAACCATGGAATGCTATACTGGTTCAATAATTGGCGGCGGTCGATGGGACAGGGGTGCGAAATGCCAGAGATTAGCCGTTTTCGTGGACTGATTATACGCATGTACTACGACGATTCGTCTCAGCATCACAAGCCACACGTACACGTTTTTTACGGCGGGGACGAGGCGGAGGTCGGGATTGATGGGGAGATGCTTGCGGGAAGACTCCCGCAAAAGCAGTACAAGCTCCTTGCCGCGTGGCTCATCCTGCACGAGGACGAGCTGTACCGGGCATGGAACCTCGCGGTCTCGAACCGCCGCTTCGACAGGATCGATCCGCTTCACTAAGGGGGTTCAAGATATGTTTGAGTTCAACGGCTACGTGTACGCGAGCGAGCCGAAGCGGGGCCTCAGGGTTGAGTCTGCGAGAATCGTCGACGACCTGTGCATGCTGGTGACCTTCTCGACGGGCGAGACGAGGCTACTTGACGCGACCGAGCTACTCGGGTTCGAGGCGTTCGCCCCGCTGGCTGACCGCGAGGTCTTCGAGGACTTCTCCGTAGAGCACGGCGTCCTCACGTGGCGCGACGGCGACATTGACATCGCCCCGGAGGGGCTCTACAAGCGCACGTACGAGTGGTCCCCGCTGCCCGTCGCGCTGTGAAGCCACCTGCGGCGGATTGTTTCGGAGTTTCGCCCTCGCAGATGAAAGCTGAGGATGCCCGTCCACGAGCCGCTCTACCTAAATGACGCCCCGCCGTGGCCTTCGGCTACGGCGGGGACCGCCACGTACCCGACCATCAGTGCTGGTACGTGTGTGCGGGGAGGCCTTTCACCTGACAGAGGCTCTTCGCCTGACGCAAACCGTTACGGACTTCCGCTGCGCTAATTCGGCGAGACAGCTGGTATTTGAGATACGAATCGACGAGCGGACGGTCAGTTCATCTTTCCGCAGTCTCCGACCTTCTCGCCGGTCACGAAGTACTCATAGGTCGGGAACTCGAAGAGAACCGGCTTGAAGGCGTGGTAGTCGATCTTGCCCTTGTCATTGAGGACGGCCTCGTCCGCATAGGTCGCGAGGATCTTGCAGATGAAGTGGTCGAAGTGCTCCAGCTCGTAGTTGCCGTCCACCTCGCATTCGATGGACACCTTCGCC
>CACXDP010000328.1 GCA_902766445.1 uncultured Coriobacteriaceae bacterium | reverse complement strand
GGCGCTCTCGCCGCCGGTGGCGAAAAAACGGCTTCGCCAACCGGCCGCCCCGTCATGCCCAACATCTTAACTTAATGGCGTTGGGACTGTCCCCCCAGTACCCTATACCTCCTCCACCGTCACCTCGATCTCGATGGCGGTGCGCTCCTCGACGTTGTTTTCGACCTGCTTGGACACCACTCCCTTGAGCTGCGGCGGAAGCGGAAGGGCCTCAACCCTCTGCAAAAGGGACTCTTTGGTCTCCCCCTTGCTATAGAGGCGGTCCGTCATGCGCCGATATACCGCCCGATGCGCGCGGTCAAGACCCTCGCCGATGGCCGAAAGAATCACGAGTCCAGACACCCCTAGCGGCGTCGCCCGCGGCTTGTCGTCGTCCACATTGACCGTCGGATTGCTCATCTTGGCCTCCCTCGATTGCCCGTGCTGATAGTATAGGGGTTTCGGGTTTCGGACGACAGTACCAACGATGGAGGGGCAATGAGGTCGTTCTGCATCAAGGGCGTGCGCATCGGAGAGGGGCGACCAAAGACCATCGTGCCGCTCATGGACGCGACGTGCGAGGGGCTGCTCGCGAGCGCGCGACAGGCCGTGGAAGCCGGAGCCGACTGTGTGGAGTGGCGGGCGGACTTCTTTGAGGATTCGCATGACGGCGCGGCGCTCGGTCGTGTTGCTCGCGTGCTGGGGGATGCCCTACCCCGCACGCCCCTCATCGCCACGCTGCGCACCACGGGACAGGGAGGCAGGCTCGAGGCAAACGCTGACGAGTACGCGTCGCTCGTGCGTGCGCTATTGCAAGGGACAGATCTGGTCGACGTCGAGCTTGGCGCGGGTGAGCAGATGGTGCGTTCGCTCGCAGAAGAGGCGCGGTCTCATGGCGTGCGCACGGTCGTGTCGCATCATGAGTTCGAAGTTGCGCCGTCCGTAACGCGGATGGAACAGACGCTTCTCGCCGAGGCGGAGCTCGGTGCCGACATCCCCAAGCTGGCCGTTATGGCGCACGGGGCCGCAGACGCCGCGCGACTCATGGAAGCCAGCGCGAACGCGGCGGACACCTTTGGAGGACCGCTGCTCACGATGGCCATGGGCCCGGCTGGGGCAATCACACGGCTCGCGGGCGAGTCCTTCGGTAGCGCGCTCACGTTCTGCGCGCTCGGCGCAGCATCAGCGCCCGGGCAGGTCGAGCTCGCGCAGGCAACGGCGGCGCTCGACGCGCTGCACGCGGCACTTGCGGATGGGGGCTGCAGTGAGTAAGAGGCGCGAGGCTGGCGCGGCGGACGAGTCGTCCCAGCCCCAAGAGCACACGAAGAGCAGACTGCTTGTCGGCATCGTGTCCACACTGCTCGGCGCCATCGCATGGGGGTTCTCCGGAACCTGCGTGCAGTACCTCTTTGCGGCGACGCAGATGGACGCACTGCTGCTGACGACCATACGGCAACTCGGCGCGGGGCTCGTCTTCCTCGCTGTGCTGCTTTTGCGTGACCGCGCAACACTCGTACGTATGGCTTCAGACAAGGACACGATCTTGCGGCTCGCGGTCTTTGGCTCGTGCGGGCTTTTTCTCAACTCGACGCTGTACGCGCTCACGATCAAATACACCAACGCCGGGACCGCCACCGTGCTGCAAAGCCTCAACATCGTGATGGCGCTTGCCGTGACCTGCCTGATTGCCCGCCGACTCCCCCGGCGGCTTGAGACCGCCGCCCTCGCGTGCGCACTCGCGGCGACGCTGCTCATCGCCACGCACGGCGACTTTGGCCAGTTGTACTTGCCCGCTCAGGGCCTTGCGTTTGGTCTCGCGACGGCTGCGGCGGCGACGTTTTACACCATGTACCCCCGGCCGCTCTTCCAGCGGTGGGGCAGCTTTGCCGTTACGGGCTTGGGCATGCTCGTGGGCGGATTGACAGGGCTTGTTACCTGCGGCGCAACCGGCGTCTTTGCGCGCGGCTTGCCGTCACTTGACGTCGCGAGCACCGCCGTCCTCGCCGTGGCGGTGCTCGTGGGAACCTTCGGCGCATACGGGCTCTTTCTGCACGGCATCTCGATCGTCGGACCGGTCGCCGGCAACATGCTGGGTGCCGCAGAGCCAGTGAGCGCCACGGTAATCAGCGCCCTCTGGCTGGCGACTCCCTTCGCATGGGCGGATTGGGCAGGTCTGGCCCTCATGGTCGCAACGATCGTCCTCATCGCGCAGCAGCGGTGAGAACGTCGAGGCGGGGCGCCCAAAGGAAGCGCCCCCTTTGGTGACCAAAAGGGCGCGCTCCCACTTTTGGGCACCGGGTTAGTCCACGCGTGGCCATTTACAATGGCCGCACTTTGAACAACCACGCGCTTCAGCTTCCTCTAGGGTCATTGGTATTGCGCCTTTGTTCCTAATGTGGAAACAATCGGGGTTCGAGTGACACGTAAGATTGTCGCCCAGTACCCATACGATGCGTTGCCGTTCCCTTTGTTCCCTCGCAATGCGTTCCTGTTCCTCAGCAGCGCGCTGCTCCTCGGCGCGTTGCGCTTCTTCCGCCTGACGTTCAGCCTCGATGCGCTCCTGCTCTTGGCGCTCGGCCTCGGCGCGTTGTTCTGCCTCGATGCGCTCCTGCTCCTGGCGCTGGCGCTCATTCTCCTCGTACTCCGCAATCTCTGCGGGCAGGTTCCCCATTCGCGCGTTGTAGTGCTTCTCCATGTCAGCAAGGACCTTCTTGTCGATGCCCTTTACGTTGATGCCGTCGCCTTTCTTGAGCGAAAACTTGTACGTCGGGTTCTTCTCCTTATGTGGTGCTACATATACATAGGAGAACGCGTACTCCTTACCCGCATTCAGGCCACCGCCTCCGTCATCACAAGTCACCTCGGTGCTTGAGGTCTTCTTGTCAGCCTTGACGCTGAGAGTGGGCAGGCTCTCAACTAGCGCGACCTTGGTGTTGCCATCCTTCGAAGCCGCAACCTTGACCGTTCCAGTCAAGCTCACCGCCAGCGAATACGGTTTGTCCGCGGTCGCCGGCACGAGGTGTACGTTGTACTCCATGTTTGAGAAGGTGACCGTCGGAAGCTTTGCGCGGCGCTCTTCCGCACCGGCTGGATCAACGTAATCCAGATGGAACGTGACGCCAGCCTCAGAGAACAAGCCGTCTTCGGAGACTTCGACTTCGGTGACCGCAGCCTCGCCCACCTTGGAGACTTCCTCCGAGGCAGCTTTGTCAGCGTTCTTTTCGGTGGCCTTCGCATCGGTCTTTGCATCCTTCGCATCGGCGTTCTCGGAGGTTGCCTTGGCGTCGGCTTTTGAACCCTCGGTCGTTGCGGTGTCGGTCTTCGCATCGGCCTTCGCGTCCTCGGCGGTCGTCGCCGCGGCATCAGCTTTCGCGTCCTTCGCGGACTCCCCGTTGACACTGTCTTTGCCGTCTGCCGTCGAATCTGATTCCTCGCTCTTCGTCGCGTCCTCGCCCTTGGCGCTGGACTCAGACTCGCCGCTTTTCGCGGCGGCTTCGCTCTTGGCATTGCTTGTCGAAGGCTTCTCTCCCGCCCCCTTCTCCCCCGAGACAGTCTTGCCGTCACCATTTGCGACGGCATCCTTCTCCTCGGCCTCGTCCGCGCTGGCCGTTTGCGCAGCGGCCCTTGCGGCAAGCTTCACATTATCCGTGACCTCCACATCGAAAGAGTCCACAAACCGGAATGGGTAGTCCGTGCCTTCCGCCACCGCATACGCCTCGGCAGCCGTCTTTCCCTTGCAGGCTTCGATATCCTTGCGGTCTTGTTCCTTCTTTGCTTTCGCGGCTTCCTTCTCTTCCTGCTCCTTCTGCTGGCGCTCCTTTTCAGCCGCCTCTTGCTCCTCTTTCTCCTTGCGCTCTCTTGCGGCGTCGGGATCAACACAGTCCAAGCGGAACGTGACCCCCGCGCTAGAGAACCACCCACCCTCGTTAATCTCGACCTTACCAACCTTCGCTTCACTTAGCTCTGAACCATCCGCGGCTGTCTTTACGTCATCCGTAACATCCACCTCGAAGTCATCCAAGAAGCGGCATTCGTAATCGGTGCCCCGCGCGATGTCGAGCGCTTCGGCAGCAGTCTTTCCCTTACAGGCCTCGAGATCGCTATGATCCTGCTGCTTTTTTGCCTCCGCCGCGGCTTTCTCTGCCTCAGCCTCTTCTTCTGCAGCCTCCTTTTCTTGCCTCCTCTTTGCCTCGGCCTCCTCTTTCTCAGCGTCTTCCTGTCCGTAATCGTCGACCACTCCCTTGAGCTTGGCATTCAGCTCTGCCTCGGCATCTTGCAGCCCATCGAAGTCAAAACCGCCGGTAAACGAAAGCGTCGGAACATTTCCGTCCCCAACATCGAGGTCCCCCTCGTATGTCACGTCACAGGTCTCCCCTGCGAGCAGCTTGTCCTGCGTTATCTTTGGCTCGTAACTCTCACTGGAATCCTCAGCCTCAAGCGCGGGCAGGTTGTCTTTGTTGATTGGATTCTCGGTGTTGTTCTTCACTGATCCCGAAACCTTGAACTCTGCGTGCCGCGCGCCAAACCAACCGTCTCGCCTCTCGCACGCCACTTCCATTTGAGAGAACATGAGCGAGGCGAGCTTCTCCTCCTCGACGTCCTCCCCGCCTCCCGAGGAACACCCGACGACACACACCAAGGCACACGCCACGGATACGCACGCCACCAGCCAAACGAGCTTCTTCATGAGTCCACCCACCACCAATCTAGTCCTCGCCCTGAAAACAATCTCAACATACCAAATGTCACTCATAATAGCTAATAGAATCCGCG
>CACXDP010000327.1 GCA_902766445.1 uncultured Coriobacteriaceae bacterium | reverse complement strand
TGGTCAGTTCCATCGCATTTTGCTGGTCGGAACCTTCGCATCCTGCGGCTTATGTGATACATTCACCTTCGGGAGGGCAAAAGGAAGGAGACGCGTATGGTACCAGAGCTCGCGACCGCAGACTACCGGCGTCAGCCCACCTGGGACGGATCCGTCGCCGCGTCCGAGGCGCCCCCGAACTCGGCCTCGACGACGGTGGCATCCATCACGGAGGCGCCTTCATCGTCGAGGTCATCGCTCACCGAGATGTCAAACGTAATCATATAGACCAGGTCGCCCTTGGCGAAGTACGTACCCGTCTGGTCCCCGCCAGTCATGTAGTAGCTCTGGAACGTCCAGCCATCATCGATGAGATCCTCGCCCTTCTTGCCTACGTATTTGTCGAGCTCATCTTGGCTCACCAGCTCGCTCGTGAGGTCATCCGCGCTCACGAGCGGCACCGCATCGGTTGCCTCGGCGAGCTGCTTCTCCGCGTCTTCCTTGCTCCAGTCTACGGCTTCGATCTTTGCATACGAATCGGCATCGAGCTTGCCGACCACACGAACTATCGAGTCGCCGGCCTTGAAGACGCTCACGTAGTAATGCTCGTCCCAGCCCGACGACAACGAGTCGGTCTGAACGGCAAACGCGTCGCCAAGCGTCTTCCAACTCGATACGTCGACGGCTGCGGCCTGGCTTGACGCGGTAGGCGCCTCCCCTTCGCCGGCACCCGACTGCCCAGAGCAGGCAACAAGTGGTGCGCTTGAGAGTACAAGGCAAAGCATAACTGTGGCAGTCGTCCTCGGGGACACGGCCTTCCCAAACAACATAACAACTCTCCCCTTCCAATCGGTGTGCGAATGGAGCAGTGTGTCACCAGATGGCCCCGTTGACTTACGCCTCGATCCAGTCGAGCGCACCGTGCATCCAGCCGCGCATATCAGAAATGCTTTTCTCTGATGCAAAATAGTTCTCGTTATTGCGATTAAAGGCGAACGGAATAAGGCCCATATTATATGCCATGGTTGCCGCCGCGTTGAGGTCTCCCGTGTCAGCCTTTGCTTGGATGGCGTTCCAGGCGGCGTCGATCTCTGCGTGCGTGGAGGGGATGCGTACTTCGCCGCCGCTTACGGCCTCCAACGCCTCGTCGGAAAGCTCGATTCCGCCGATGGAGTTCGGTCCGTTGTTCATGCTATCTCCTTTTGGGACGGGTGATGGTTTTGCTGAATATAGTACGCTGAAACCCGCGATCCGTCCCAACAAAACAGAGTGAGATGACGTACGGTGAGGGCATGCTGCACGTACGTTCGGCTGACGCCATAGCGCTCCGAATCGTTCAAGACAAACCGAGACAGGTGGGCACTCCCATCGGTCGAATCAAACGGATGCGTACGGCATCGTTTCGCGCCATGCGCTGTCGGGTCGTCTTTACGCCCTCATAACCCGGAGGTCGTTGGTTCAAATCCTGCCCTTGCGACCAAATTCTCGCAGGCCCTCCGGGGCCTGTTTTCATATCCGTCCATCTGGGACGGTTCTCCACGGTCGAACGCGCCTGTGGCTGACAAGCCTTCCCCGCCCTCCGATCTTCGCCTCGCTCGTGTCGGCATCATGAAGAACGGGCGAGGTTGTGAGGCGGGCAGAAGCTTCACCTCTTTCATTTCCCCTGGGAAACCAGGAAGCCCTTTATGGTCAGCAGGGCAAAGCAGACGGTTCCGGCGTATGGCTGCCTGGACACGATGAACACCATGACGGCAGCGACCGATAGGACCATTCCCGCAACAGGAAGGCGCTTGCCCCAAGCCTGCTTGTCAAGTTTGGCGGCGACCAGGCTACCAATCCCTTCCAGAACTATTGCGCAGATGATTGCCGCGAACGTGGACTTCAGCCAGGGACTGACTCCCGTCAGCTCGAACAGGGCAACCGTGGCGGTGGAGTCCGCACCGTCCCCGAAGGCGGGGATGAGCAGCAGTATGGCAAGGAACGCGTCGAGCGCACCGCAGATGAGCGAGCGGTACCTGTCGGCGAACGCCCTCTTCTCGTCCGCGGCCGCCTCGATGATCTCGTCCGGGCAAATCAGCTCGTCTATCGAGACGGAGAAGAACCGCGACAGCTCCTTGAGCGAGTCTATGCTCGGGTAGCCCCTGCCGGACTCCCACTTCGAAACGGCCGTCCTCGAGACGTAGAGGGCCTCGGCGAGCTCCTCCTGCGTGAGCGACCTCGACTTCCTCAGCCCTTGCAGCTTCTCGCTGAATTCCATCCTCATCCCTCCGTGCGCGGTTCGGCCCTCTTCCGGTCCGTGAGTACAACCGCCGACCTATACAGCACGAACAGCCCTGCCGCAAGCAGGACGGCCCCGACGATGTCGGTTGCCCAGTGCACGCCCGCGACCAGCCTCCCGAGCACCATGAGCGCCGAGAACGCGACCGCGAACGCGGTGGCGGCGGCCCTGACGGCAGGGCCTTTCGCCCTTCGGTCCACCTGGAGCTTCAGCGTCGGCATGACGCTCAGGACCAGAAGCGTCGTGGAAGAAGGATACGACGCCTC
>CACXDP010000326.1 GCA_902766445.1 uncultured Coriobacteriaceae bacterium | reverse complement strand
TTCTCGATGTAGCGCGTCACCACGTTATCTTTGCTAATGATGCGCTCGTCCGGCAGAAACAGATCCGCATTGGCGTTCTCTTTGGTGAACCCCACGCCACGAATCTTTTTGCGCATGTAGGCAGGATTGCGACGCACGCGATACTTCTTGCCACCGTGCATAAACGTGAGCTCGACCTCAGTGGGCACGTCGTCGTCCGCATACTTCGAGCGCAACATGGAATTGTCACGCTTGTCGCCGCTCGCCTCGCCAAAGAGCGCGAAGGTTATGGCATCAAAGATGGTGGTCTTCCCGGCACCAGTGTCTCCCGTGACCAGGTACAGTCCCTTGTCGCCCAGCTGCTCGAGGTCTAGCTCGACTCGACCGGCGTACGGGCCAAAGGCGGAGACGGTCAGTTGCAGTGGCCTCATGAGTCTTCCTCCCACACCTTCTCGATAATCTTTTGCATGAACTCGCGCTGTACGTCGTCCATAGGCTGGTTGTTTTGCTGCTCATAGAACTCCGAGAAAAGCTCCATCGGCGTCAGACTCTCCACATGCTCCGTGCTTTTCAGCTGAGCGCTGGTACGAGTTCGCTTGTTGTCGTACGAAAGAAGCATCAGGTTGGGATACACCTCTCGCAGACGCTCGATGGCATTGGGGACGTCGTCCTCATCGGTAAGCGTGATGTGCAGGTAGTCCTCGACGTTCGTGTCTGCGTAGTTCTCGCGCAGCATGAGTTCGTCGTAGGTGCCGCTCACTTCTCTGAGGTCATGCAGCGGCTCAAGTGGCAAGAACCTCAGCTCGATGTCGCCCTTTGGGCCAAGCTCCACAACCGTCACGGACTTCTTGTGTTTCGCTTCGGAGAAGGAGTACTTGAGGGGCGTTCCGCAGTAGCGCACCGTCGGCCTACCGACCATTTGTGGTCCGTGCAGGTGCCCCAGGGCCACGTAGTCGAAGGGCTCGAAGACGCGCACGTCCACGTTGTCCAATCCCCCGACGTTCAAGCCCTCCGAATCCGAGCGCTCGGCACCGCTTACGAACTGATGGGCCAAAAGCACGTTGCGCTGCGACTCGTCCACGCCCATGTGGGCAATTGCAGCCTCGAGGGCGTCCGTGTAGTCCTTGATCGCCTCCGCCTCCTCGGGATAGTCCTCTTGAAGCGCATGCCGCACGTGAACCGGCTTGACGAAGGGAAGCAGGTAGAAGTTGACCGGCCCGTGCTCATCCTCAAGCACCACAGGTGGGGTGTCCAATTCGTAGCTACGCGAGATGTGTATCCGACTTTGCCTCATGATTCTCGACCCGAAGGCCAGACGCTCCGGCGAGTCATGGTTGCCCGAAATGATAATCACGGGCGCCTTGCGTCGAGACAGGTCCCACAGGAAATCGTCGAAGAGCGTCACCGCCTCGACGGAGGGCATGGTCTTGTCGTAGACATCACCGCAAATGAGGACAGCATCGGGAGTCTCGTCGTCAATCAGGTGCAGGACCTGTTGCAGTATGTACTCCTGGTCCTCGATGAGCGAGTACTCGTTGAGGCGTTTGCCAAGGTGCAGGTCCGAGAGGTGAAACAGCTTCATGCTATGCCTGCCTTTCCGAAGCGTAGGTGTTCGAGGGCATAAAGCGCCCGAGAACTCGGCTATCTCTGTGCGGCTGCCAGGGCGTCTTCCAACGAGAAGTTGCCTTCATAGAGCGCGCGACCTGTGATGGCTCCCTCGATGACGTCGTCTCCCGCTGCCGCGAGCACACGCAGGTCATCAAGCGTGGCAATGCCGCCGGACGCGACCACGGGAAAGCCCGCCACCTCAGCGATGTGGCGATACGCATCCACGTCGATGCCCGTCTGCATGCCATCGCGCGCGATGTCGGTAAAGACGAGATGCCGGTATCCCAAATCAGCCAGCCGTGCCACAAGCTCATCGGCCAAGACGCCTTCGCCCTCGCGCCAGCCGTTGACGCGCACCTGTCCGTCGCGAGCAGCCACGTCTGCCACGACCAGCTCGCCGAACTCCGCAGCTGCCCGCCGTGCAAACTCGGGATCGCGCACGAGAGCCGTGCCGATGGCGATGCGCTTGGCCCCGGCGTCGGCCAGTCGCTCGATGGCCGCGAGGTCACGCACGCCACCGCCCGCGTCCACCGAAATGCCCGGCACTTGGCAGATGCCTCGAATCGCCGCCGCATTCGCCGCACGTGCTTCTTCATCCTCCTCGAAGGTCGCTGAGAGGTCTACCACGTGAATCCACGTGGCACCACGTCGCGCGAAGTCCTCGGCAACGGCGACCGGGTCGGTCGAGTACACGTCCATCTGCGACCGTTCACCCCGGCGCAGACGCACGACCTGTCCCGCAATGAGGTCGATGGCAGGAAAGAGAATCATAGGGACACCTTTCGCTTACGATTTGACAATGCTGAGGAATACCTCGTTGAGCACGTCGAACGATACAGGATCACGAGGTTGGACTTGTGCCACTGCATCGGTAAGGCGATTGAACTCCGCTTGTATCCACGAATCCAAGACGGGTATGCGGGCATGCAAGTCGCTCTCTTGCGTACTCGTCTTCCAGACAAGCACCTCGTCAATCGCTGCCTGCAGAGCGTCATCTGAAACCACCGGTCGCAATTCCGCAAAGAGCTGCGGCGGAAAGCTCCCACGTTGCAGTATCCACTCCACGGAGAAGAGGCAGCGCAGAACGTAGAGATACTTCTTGAGCTTCACCTGCTCTGCCTGCAAGTGATCTACGTTGCTCTTGGCCATCCCTAGATAATGATGCAGACAGGCCTTGGGGTTGAACGCGTCCGGCGCGATGTCGCGCACCACAGCAAACCGCGGATCCTCGCGATACACGATGGGCGACACAATCCATTCGTGCGCTGACGGATTTGACTTGCGCAGGAGCAAGAGAAACTTACTCAAATCCCAGCCCACGATGTCAAGCGTCTCGTCCAAGCGCCAGTTGATCACGTCTGATGCAGGATTCAGCGCCAGATAGTCATCGACGGTGCGCGCGTACACGAACCGCACATCGTAGTCGCTATCGGGCGAGGCGAACCCCCATGAACGACTGCCAGACTCGATGGCGTAGAGCACCTTGACGTTGCACGCCCGTTCAACCTCGTCCAACTGAGAAGAGATAACCTCAAACACGGGCTCCTCCTTCGACTGCGGCTTTCTTATTGCTCAATTGTCATCACAAAGTTGCGCAGGATGGCAAGGCCCACCGCCGAGGACTTCTCCGGGTGGAACTGTACGCCAAAGACCTGACCGTTCCACACGCCCGAGGCAAAGCTGCGCGTATAGTGCGAGCGGGTCGTCACGATTTCGTCATCGATGTCATCGGCAAGCGCATAGCTGTGGGTGAAGTACACGTTGGCCCCCTCGGGTACCCCCTCGTACAGCGGGCACTCCCTACCATGCGGGGTGAGGTGCAGCTGGTTCCACCCGACATGTGGCACCTTGAGTCGTCCCGACTTCAGACGTGTCACCGAGCCGGAAAGCACGCCTAGGCCCTCGACCCAATCGCCCGCGCTTCCGTCCGAACGCTCCTCACCGCGCTCAAAGAGCACGTGCAACCCAAGGCAGATTCCCAGGAACGGCACGCCACGCCCTGCGGCATCGAGGATGGCCTCGGCCTCTCCCGACGAGTTCAGATACGCCATCGCGTCCTCGAAGGCTCCGACACCTGGCACGACCACGGCATCGGCACCGCGAATCTCAGCCGGATCGTCAGTCGCGCGCGCATCAGCACCGACGTCGCCCAAACTGCGCACGACGGAGAGAAGGTTTCCCTTGTGATAGTCCACCACTGCGATCTTTGGAGCCGCCATCACAGCACTCCCTTCGTGGAAGGCACGTCGTCCACCCGTGGGTCACTCTCACAGGCCACGCGCAGCGCGCGAGCGCACGCCTTGAAGGCCGCCTCAAGGATATGGTGCGCATTCGAGCCACAAAGCTCGCGCAGATGCAGCGTGATGCCTGCGTTGCGGGCGAAGCCGATGAAGAACTCCTGACCAAGCTCGGTGTCAAATGTCCCTACCTTGGCAGGACCTATCGGCACGTCCCAGTAGAGCTCGCCGCGCCCTGAGATGTCCACGGCCGCGAGCACGAGCGCCTCGTCGAGCGGCACCGCCACGTCGGCAAAGCGACGGATGCCACGCTTGTCACCAAGCGCCTGGCGCAGCGCGTCGCCAAGTGCGATGCCCACGTCCTCCACGGTGTGATGGTCGTCTACCCACGTGTCTCCCTCGCAGCAGACGGCGAGATCGACCAGCCAATGCCGCCCCAGCGCCGTGAGCATGTGGTCAAAGAAGCCCACGCCGGTAGATATGTCGGTCTTGCCCGTGCCATCGAGGTCGAGCGTGATATGGATGTTCGTCTCACCCGTTTGTCGGGCGACGGTCGCGATTCGTGACATAAGGGCTCCTTTCGACTTACTTCAGAATGGCGGCAAGCGCAGCAAGCAGACGGTCGTTCTCCTCGTGCGTGCCCACGCTGATGCGCAGGCAGTCAGAGAGGCCCGGTGCATAGCTGAAGTCGCGCACGAGCACGCTGAACTCGTCACGCAATCTGGCACGCACCGTCGCAGCGTCCGGCACACGCACGAGCAGGAAGTTTGCTTCGCTCGGCCATTGCGTGACACCGGGCAGCTCCGACAGCTTCGCTGACAGACGTGCACGCTCGGCCACTATGTCGGAAACCACAGGCCGCAATGCCTCGCGCGCACGAACGGCCGCCATTGCCACCGACTGGGCGAGCACGTCCTCGGAGTAAATCTGACGGATTGCCGCGAGCACGTCGATGACCTCAGGCGCCGCTATCAGGTAACCGCAACGCAGCCCTGCGAGCGCAAACGCCTTGGAGAGCGTGCGCAAAATCATGAGGCGCGGGTTCGCTGCCACCCACGGGACAAGGCTCGCTCCCTCAGGCGCAAATTCAACGTACGCCTCGTCGAGCAGCACGAGCGCATCGGTTTCGTCGAGTAGGCGGCGAACGAGCACTGGATCCACGAGGTCACCCGTGGGATTGTTTGGCGAGGTAATCATGACCATTGCTGCCCCGCGCGCAGCCTCGATGAGAGCATCCGCGTCTATTGAGTAGTCATCCTCGCAACGCCAGACCTCCACGACCTCGGTCTCGCACATCTTTGCGAAGTTCTTGTACTCCTCGAAGCAGGGAGGACAGACCGCGAGCGAGCGTCCCGGTCCCCCGAAGGAAAAGAGCAGGTTAAAGAGCAGCTCATCGCCACCGTTGCCCACCATCACCGCATTGCGAGCAACGCCGTGCCACGCTGCGAGCTCATCGCGAAGTTCGTTTGCCAGCGGATCAGGGTAGCGATTGAGCGGCGTCGTAACCATCGCCTCGCGTAAGGCTTCGGTGACCTCCGCAGGCAACGAGTGCGTGTTTTCGTTTGCTGAGAGGTTTACCTCACAGGGAGAGAAGGCTGGGTCGTAGGGCTCGAACCCAGCAAGCGCGGGCCGAACGCGCACGGATACGTCGAGTAACGGCATGGATGCTCCTGTCAGTTTGCAAACGCTAAGGCGTCTATTCTAGCAGAGCACACGCTTTTCACGCCGATTGGCCTTTTCGCATCCATTTGTTCTCGTACATGAGCTTATCAGCACGACGCACCACGTCGTTCAACGTGTCATCAATGTTGGGGTCATACACCGCGAGACCACGTGCGATGTCTAAGCGCTCCCAGATGTTTTTGGCCCTCAACTGGCGCTCGGCACAAGCATCGTCAATGAGCGTAATAAGTTGATCTCGGTCCCTGTAGTCGGTATCACAAAGGATGACGGCAAATTCGTCACCACCCAGCCGAAAAACGGGACTGTGGTCAAACACGTCGCAGATGAGCGCGCAGGCTGACTTAAGGTAGAGGTCACCCTTGTCGTATCCCGCCTGTTCGTTAATTTCCCTGAGGTTGTTGCAATCAAAGACGCACACGCCGAACTCCTGCAGTGCCTCCCCTTTCTCCAACTTCCTCTGCATTTCATTCATATACACGTCGTAGGCGCCTTTGTTGCGCACCGACGTCAATGCGTCCACGTATGCACGATTGTTGATATTTTGCATATACGCACTCATGTGCGACAAGAGCTTCCTGAACGCAGCGGCTATCGTACCAATCTCATCGTCACCCTTATAGGTAGGCTCACGGCTGTAATCGCCCTCGTTCACGCACTCAGCAACCTCGGCCAGCTCCTGCAGTGGTCTCGTAATACGCCTGGTAAAGCGCAGGGTGATGAACACAAGAACGAGCATCAGCGCTATGGACACGAATGTCGTCAACCAAATCAGACGAACCCATTCAGCGTCAATCTGCGATACGGGTACCGTCACGTAAAGGCGCATGCCGTTGCTCAGCGGAAGCCAGACCGCATCCTTCTTTGTGCCTTCATAGGTATAGCGGATACGGTCTTCGTTGCTCATGAGTTTGTCCGGAACTACGAGCGGTTCGTCCGTAGTCGTCACGTCTATGAGTGGATGGTAGATGAGTCTCCCCTCGTCATCGGTCAGAAAAGCATATCCGTCGTCATAGAGCGAGATGCTGTTTACCTGCTCGGCAACAGTGGTGTAGTCTATCTCGATGCCAATGACGCCGATGAAGCGACCCCTCCAGCGCACGGGGACGTTATAAGATATTACGCGTTCACCGAGGTTCTCGGTAATGTAGGGTGGCAACCAAACGGGCTCTCCCTTTTCCTTAGGCACCGTGAACCACACGAGCTGCGAGGTGTCATCCGTGTCATAGAGGGTGATATCGGTCACCTTGTGCTCCGTGAATCCTTCTCCATAGAGATTTACGAACCAAAAGCCCTTCTCCTTCTCGGAGACTTCCGGGTCGATGCGATAGTAATACGTCAGTACGCCATTGGTGCGATGAGTCATCTTTGCAAAGACGTCCTTGGCGCGCTCTATGTGCGCATCGAGTTGGTCGGGGGCCAGACCCTCCAAGTCAGACTCCACATAGGCCGACACCATCTGTACTGACTTCTCCACGCCATCAAAGTAGTAGTCCAAACTCTTCTCGCCCGACTCGCACAATTGCATGAGCAGGTGGTTGGAGTCCGTCTTGCCGATGCCCCGAATCGCAATCGCTCCCACGACCGTGACCAAAATCATGACAGCGACCATCGCGCACACTATAATCCAAGTCGCTTTCTTTCGCATGGAGCGCAAGGTCATTCACCCCCAGTCCCTACGCCAAGATCTCGTGATGAAGACAATCCCTGAATGGGCTCGTCAATGGAAAGAACCGCTATCGCCACTGCCGTAGCTCCAGTGACGGGATTCGCGCTGATACGCCTAATTATATAATGCACAACGCAGTCGCCAGGTATACGCTCGTCAAACACGAATCGACTTCCGTCATCACAGCATGCCCTCACATGCTCGATGAACAAGGCTTCCGCCTCCGTAGGGTCATTGTTTGAATTGCGCGTCCGCTTTGCCAGGTCAAGCCCGAAGTAGCGCTTGAAAAAGTCTCGATACGATTGGTTCGTTCGCACGAACTCCACTTGAACGCCTGCGATTTCCATGATGCCCATAGGTAGCGTATTGAAGATATTATCAAAGGGTCCCTCGCTATCGCGGAGTATAGCCGTGGGATCGTAGAGATTAAGCTTGCCTATCGCCTCGTAATACTCAGCCTCGTCAGGGTTCTCGTATCCAATCTGCGTGTGCATTTCATACCGCTCGACAATCTTTTCGAAGCGGATGGCCGGAGAATAGTAGTAGCCTTGCTGCTTGGAACAACCAATGTCACGTAGGAAGCGCACCTGGCTTTCTGTCTCTACGCCCTCACAGAGGGTATCGACCCCGAGGGCGGTTGCCATCTGTATGAGCTCAGTCAAAATGACCTTGCCATCAGGACCCTCGTCGAGCTTCCGCATGAAGCTCATGTCAAATTTCAGTAAATCGAACTTGATGCTCTGCAAGAAGTTGAGCGACGAATAACCACTTCCAAAGTCATCCATCCACACGGGGAAACCGAGACTCCGGAATCGCTCTACTTGCTTCTTCATGAATTCATAATCGCTACCGATGATACTTTCGGTTATCTCTATCGTTATGCGATCTCGACTAATGCCGGCGGCATCTACCCGACTGCAAATCTCCTCCACGATGTCCAACGCTTCAAAGTCAGAACGGGAAAGATTGATGGAATGAGGCACGATGGTAAGGCCAGCCTCTTCCTGAAGCTTGATCTTTTCCAATACTTGGTCCACGACATAAAGATCCAATTTGTAAATGAGACCTGAGTCCTCGAGGGCAGGGATGAAATCGTTAGGAGCAAGACGCCCAATTTGTGGGTCAATCCAACGCGACAAGGCCTCCTCGTCACAGACCTTCCCGCTCACCGATCGGGTAATGGGCTGATACCATACCTCGATCCACTTCTCATCGATTGCCTGGTCCAAGTGATTGATAACGTAGCGGAAAATGTCCGCCTGCTTGAGCATGACCTCATCGAAATAGCAAAAGCCCGAATAGTAGAATCCCCTTCTCTTGTCGCAGGCAAACTTGGCACGGTCGCATGCAACGCTCGAAACCACTTCATCCACGCTGTCTTGGTAGATACCCACGCTCACAGGTAGCGAATTCCCGGCATTGGCGGCCCCACACTCGGCAAATAACTGATAGAGTCGCTCCTCCAAACGGTCCTCACAAGTCACGGCGGCGAATTGGTCCTGCCCAAAGCGGCTTGCACGATCCTCTCCGAAGTGGCGGGACAGAATACGCGCTACCTTGCGGATGAGCCGATCTCCCTCATCAAAGCCGAACTGCCTGTTGAACTGCTTCATGCCCATAAGGTTAATGTAGAGCATGACCGGCTTCTCTCCCTCGTCAAGCAAACGCTGTCGCTCAGCATTAGCGAGTTCAAAGAAGTACCGCTGATTTGGCAATCCCGTCAGATCGTCGGTATGGACCCTGCGGTTGAGGTCCGCAATATAAGCCTGCATCTGGCTGCGCATGCGTTGAAACGCGTCAGTAAGCGCACCGATCTCGTCGCGACCCCGATAGTCCAGCTCCACATCGTAATCAGCATCCGCGAGTCTTTGAGACGCAGCCGTGAGACGGGTTAGCGGATTGGTGAGGCGTCGCATGGCAAATAGGGTAAGCACGACGAAAAGAACCGTAATGGCTATCGTGATGGGAAGTATCAAGTTCCTAAGGAGCATCGATGCCCCATAGACCTCCGCGCTCGGCACGACGATCACGAACTTCATCCCCGTGGAAAGTGTCGTGAAGGACATCCTGCATTCCGTACCATCGTACTTGTAGCGAATCGACGTTCCGCTGCTGTCCTCTTTTCCAAGCGTCTGTGAATCAATTGGAAGCTTGATCGAGGTCCCTTGCTCCAAGTTTGGATGGTAGAGCACATGCCCTTCCTTATCCAGCAGACAAGCAAATCCCGTATCGTAGACGTGGATACCACTGACAAGCGTAGCGAATGTCTCCAGAGGGATATCCATACCCAACACGCCGATGAGCGTACCCGACTTATAGATGGGCGTAACGTAGGAGCACAAAAACATGTTGTCCATGAAGCGTCCAGGATACGGGCCGACCCACATGGGACTCCCGCGCTTGATGGGCGTGTAATACCATGCGTCATGCGCATGATCGCTGGGGTCAAGACCTCGGGCATCTAACGGTTCTCGTTCGCTAAAGCCCGACCTTCCCATACGCGAAAAAAAGAAACCGTGCTGAGATGTGCTTACTGCGGGACTGATGCAGTAATAGAAGCTAATAACCCCATTTGTATGTCTGGCAATTGCCGCAAACTCAGATTGAACCTGATCTAAATACTGCACCAAGTAGGTGTCAAGTTGCTCCACCTGCTCGGGCGTTCGGCCAATCTCGCTGACATCTGTACCCAAGACGCCCCCTCGCGAGAGTGTAGCGTTATCGAGTGACTCAACAGCTAAACCAGAAGCCATCTCCATGGAATGCTTGATGCCGTCAGTGTATTTCTCAAGGGATTTCCGTGAGT
>CACXDP010000325.1 GCA_902766445.1 uncultured Coriobacteriaceae bacterium | reverse complement strand
TGCGACATCACGATGAGGTCGAGCGCCGAGGCAATCTGCTGCTCGATGATTTCAGTGGGCAGGTCCATACCGAAGCGCGACATCAGCACCAGACGGGGCACGACCTCCTCCGTCTCACCGGCATGGAGGGTCGTGAGCGATCCGTCGTGGCCCGTGTTCATGGCCTGGAGCATGTCTACCGCTTCCTCTCCACGGACCTCCCCCACCACGATGCGATCGGGTCGCATGCGCAGGGCATTCTTGACGAGGTCACGGATGGTCACCTCACCAGTCCCCTCAATCGAGGCGTCCCGCGACTCGAGCCGCACGACGTTTGGGTGCGTGTCGAAGCGCAGCTCGGCTGAATCCTCGATGGTCACGATACGTTCCCGCTCGTCGATCTCGCACGAGAGCGCATTGAGCAGCGTCGTCTTGCCCGAGCCAGTCCCGCCTGCCACGGCAATGTCCTGGCGCGTGCGGACCGCCCACGTGAGCAGCGTCGCGTACCACGCTGGAATCGACCCCAGCTCTACCAGACGCGCAAGCGAGGTGATGCGATTCGAAAACTTGCGTATGGTCATGGCGGGACCGTCGATGGCGATGGGCGCAGCAACGGCGTTCACGCGATCGCCGTTGGCGAGGCGCGCATTGACAATGGGGCTAGCCTTGTCGAGCCTCCTGCCCAAAGGTGCGAGGATGCGATCGATGACGAGCATGATCTGTTCGGCGGTGTCAAAGACGCGCTCCGCGGCAAAGAGCTCGCCGCCCCGCTCATAAAAGAGCTTGTCGCAGCCGTTGACCATGACCTCAGTGATGGTCGGATCTTCGAGCAGCGGTTGCAGCGGGCCCAAGCCGCAAACCTCATCAAGCACCTGCCGCACCACGAGTTCACGGTCCTCGGGCACCAAGTCATGGTAGTCACCCGTGTTCAGGACGGTATGGCAGGCCACACCAATTTCAGCCCGCGCTGCGTCGATATGGTCGTTCATGGCCATGGCTGCGACGGCCGAGAGACCTAAGCTGTCCACCAAATCGGCCTTGAGTCGCTCTCGTGCACGCGCAAGCTCGGCCGATCCCGAATCCACAACCATGCGCGACTGCTCTAGCTCCTGCACCCGCACACGCTCGAGCACCGACATCCTATACCGCCTCCTTCACGCGACCGAAGGTCCATATGCTGCGCTGCTGCCGCTGCTCGAGCAGACGTCGAGCCTGGGGGACGTCAGGCAGGCGACCCAACTCGTTGAGAAGCTTTGCCAGCGACTCGGCAGACGACTCGGCGAACTTCGAACTCAACTCAAAGAGGTCCTGCACCTTGCCCTCTCCCAGACAGTCGGCCACCTCCACGCCACCGTCGAGCACGCGAAGCGGGCGCGCCGTCTCAAGACCCACCTCTCCGCGGTCGATAGTCGGCTCCTTGCGACCCCTCCGCCCGCACCTGTTTGCAAGACGTGCGATCCGCGTGCGGGCCACACCCAAGCGAACGGCAAGGTTGCCAAGCCGTGCCTGGGCCGCCGCCGAGCCATGACGCCCGTCCACCACGAGAATGAGCCGGTCACACTGCTGCACCGCCTGTGCCACAGCATCGGTAATTGCCGTGGAGGTGTCCACCAGCACGAGGTCGCTCCGATGAGAGAGCGTCTCAAGTAAGCGCTCGGTCTGCGGACACACGACATCTGCCATCTCGGGACGCGCGCATGGCCCCCATATGAGAACGCGGTCGGCCGCCGGACGTCCACAGGCATAGAGCTCGTCAGCTGTCGGGGGATTCTCGAGCGAGAGGGCGCCGAGGTCAGCCGCACCGTCCATGCCGAAACAGCTATAGAGGTTCCCGCATGACAGGTCCAAGTCAAGCGCCGCCACTCGCATACCCCACGACGCGGCTGCCGTTGCCATCGCGGCCACGACGGAGGTCTTGCCCACACCACCTCTACCGGATACGAGCACGATAACAGGGGCTGAGGACCCCGCAAGCTGTCGCGGCAAGCGCTTTGGCGCGGTATGCGATGCCTGAGCACCCACATCGCGAGGACTTACCTCGGCAGACGACCCTACCCGACTCCGACCAGGAAGGCGCGTGGTTTCGGTCCTTCCTTGCGAAACGCCCTCGACCGAGGGCAGCGCCTGCAAAGCCGCACGGTGTTCGGGCGAGAGGCATCCCATAATCAACGTCGGCACCTCCTCATCAGGGAGAAGAGGCTCGTCAAGTCCGTCCGCCAGATCCTCGCCCCCGATTGACGAGTCCAGCACGACGCTTGCACCGAGCATCTGAGCTCTGCGCACATATGCTTCCTCTGGGTGCGACACCACGATCGCAACTTCTGACGCCCCGCCGTCGCGCACGAGTGCCGCCGCGACGTTGAGCGTCGATGCACCGTCCTCGAGCGGACCCACCGCCACATGGATGCCGGGTGCCGCATCGCGTGCCCAGGAGCGCAACTCGCCGGCCGAATCCACAAAGAGCACGTTCGCATCAGGCGCATGTCTCTGCACCGCCCTCCTCACCTCATCTCGGGCCGACTCCCTCGCCAGACAAGCCCACATGCGTGTCATCTCACTCGTCCTTTCCCTCAACCGTGTCCTCGTTCGAGCCCTTGCTCGCACTCTCACCCGAATCTTGGGCCGAACCTTCCTCGCGATTCTTCTGCGCCGGTGGCACAGATGTCTTCGTTGCCTCCGCACCAGTTGCCAATTCCCGCACGTCATCGGCGGGCACGACAAGCCGCAGGTCACCCGATGCGCTCGCCGCAAGTACCGTTGGGACGTCCTTGGCCGTAACGGCGATGGTGAGGCTCCCTCTACCCATGGAGTTGCCGGTTCCCGGCACCGCAAGCACCGTCGCATCACCGCCAATGAGTTCGGCCGAACCCTCCGTGGCGCGATAGGTGACCACATGGGTTCCGACGGCAATGCCATACGTAACGCCGAGCTTCTCCGTAATGGGAATGGACACTGCCACATGCCCTGCAGGTATCTCGGCCATCTCGCCGGGATCGCGGAAGTTCAGACTCGTGAGCGGCGCCCCAGCACACGCAGGCACGCTCACCTCACGTCCCACCACCTCGTCCACGCTCGTCTGAGCTCCTTCAGGCGCTAACGACGAGAGCCACTCACGCGTCTCCACGTCTACCATGGAAACTACTTCCCCCGCCTCAATCGTCCTTGTCGCCACAACGAGAGAGACAACCTCACCCCCATAGCGACGCATTGCCTCCGTGCTGGCCCGCGCGGCTTCCTCGCGCACGCTGCCCACGTACGCCGCGCAAATCGCGACGGCCAAAAGGGCACAGGCAAGCGAAATGACGACCCTTGGGCGCTTGGACATGGCAACACCTCCGCGTAGACGAGACTTCTTCACGACCCGTGTAGGCCGTATGACCATTGTGTGGCGGTATAGACGAGATGCTTGCGAGTCCTTTGGCCCAGGTGACACGAAGTTTGCGCATATTTCGCAGCAATTGAGCGAAAAACGACGTTTTCGCAGGTAAACGAATCGAAGATTTCGCGCGCAAAACCTTGGAAGTAGGCTTCTAGCGCCAAAATTCGTAACGTTTTCGCAGGAAAGCACCAATGCGTATACACACGCATTCCCAAAAACGAGTTTTCAACAACCGCTGACCACTTTCCCACAGCGGGATCGTGGTCAATATTGACCACGATCCCGCTGTGGGAAAGTGGTCAGCGGTTGTTGAAAACTCGTTTTTGGGAATGCGTGTGTATACGCATTGGTGCTTTCCTGCGAAAACGTTACGAATTTTGGCGCTAGAAGCCTACTTCCAAGGTTTTGCGCGCGAAATCTTCGATTCGTTTACCTGCGAAAACGTCGTTTTTCGCTCAATTGCTGCGAAATATGCGCAAACTTCGTGTCACCTGGGCCAAAGGACTCGCAAGCATCTCGTCTATACCGCCACACAATGGTCATACGGCCTACACGGGTCGTGAAGAAGTCTCGTCTACGCGGAGGTGTTGCCATGTCCAAGCGCCCAAGGGTCGTCATTTCGCTTGCCTGTGCCCTTTTGGCCGTCGCGATTTGCGCGGCGTACGTGGGCAGCGTGCGCGAGGAAGCCGCGCGGGCCAGCACGGAGGCAATGCGTCGCTATGGGGGTGAGGTTGTCTCTCTCGTTGTGGCGACAAGGACGATTGAGGCGGGGGAAGTAGTTTCCATGGTAGACGTGGAGACGCGTGAGTGGCTCTCGTCGTTAGCGCCTGAAGGAGCTCAGACGAGCGTGGACGAGGTGGTGGGACGTGAGGTGAGCGTGCCTGCGTGTGCTGGGGCGCCGCTCACGAGTCTGAACTTCCGCGATCCCGGCGAGATGGCCGAGATACCTGCAGGGCATGTGGCAGTGTCCATTCCCATTACGGAGAAGCTCGGCGTTACGTATGGCATTGCCGTCGGAACCCATGTGGTCACCTATCGCGCCACGGAGGGTTCGGCCGAACTCATTGGCGGTGATGCGACGGTGCTTGCGGTGCCGGGAACCGGCAACTCCATGGGTAGAGGGAGCCTCACCATCGCCGTTACGGCCAAGGACGTCCCAACGGTACTTGCGGCGAGCGCATCGGGTGACCTGCGGCTTGTCGTGCCCGCCGATGACGTGCGGGAATTGGCAACTGGTGCGGAGGCAACGAAGACATCTGTGCCACCGGCGCAGAAGAATCGCGAGGAAGGTTCGGCCCAAGATTCGGGTGAGAGTGCGAGCAAGGGCTCGAACGAGGACACGGTTGAGGGAAAGGACGAGTGAGATGACACGCATGTGGGCTTGTCTGGCGAGGGAGTCGGCCCGAGATGAGGTGAGGAGGGCGGTGCAGAGACATGCGCCTGATGCGAACGTGCTCTTTGTGGATTCGGCCGGCGAGTTGCGCTCCTGGGCACGCGATGCGGCACCCGGCATCCATGTGGCGGTGGGTCCGCTCGAGGACGGTGCATCGACGCTCAACGTCGCGGCGGCACTCGTGCGCGACGGCGGGGCGTCAGAAGTTGCGATCGTGGTGTCGCACCCAGAGGAAGCATATGTGCGCAGAGCTCAGATGCTCGGTGCAAGCGTCGTGCTGGACTCGTCAATCGGGGGCGAGGATCTGGCGGACGGACTTGACGAGCCTCTTCTCCCTGATGAGGAGGTGCCGACGTTGATTATGGGATGCCTCTCGCCCGAACACCGTGCGGCTTTGCAGGCGCTGCCCTCGGTCGAGGGCGTTTCGCAAGGAAGGACCGAAACCACGCGCCTTCCTGGTCGGAGTCGGGTAGGGTCGTCTGCCGAGGTAAGTCCTCGCGATGTGGGTGCTCAGGCATCGCATACCGCGCCAAAGCGCTTGCCGCGACAGCTTGCGGGGTCCTCAGCCCCTGTTATCGTGCTCGTATCCGGTAGAGGTGGTGTGGGCAAGACCTCCGTCGTGGCCGCGATGGCAACGGCAGCCGCGTCGTGGGGTATGCGAGTGGCGGCGCTTGACTTGGACCTGTCATGCGGGAACCTCTATAGCTGTTTCGGCATGGACGGTGCGGCTGACCTCGGCGCCCTCTCGCTCGAGAATCCCCCGACAGCTGACGAGCTCTATGCCTGTGGACGTCCGGCGGCCGACCGCGTTCTCATATGGGGGCCATGCGCGCGTCCCGAGATGGCAGATGTCGTGTGTCCGCAGACCGAGCGCTTACTTGAGACGCTCTCTCATCGGAGCGACCTCGTGCTGGTGGACACCTCCACGGCAATTACCGATGCTGTGGCACAGGCGGTGCAGCAGTGTGACCGGCTCATTCTCGTGGTGGACGGGCGTCATGGCTCGGCGGCGGCCCAGGCACGGCTTGGCAACCTTGCCGTTCGCTTGGGTGTGGCCCGCACGCGGATCGCACGTCTTGCAAACAGGTGCGGGCGGAGGGGTCGCAAGGAGCCGACTATCGACCGCGGAGAGGTGGGTCTTGAGACGGCGCGCCCGCTTCGCGTGCTCGACGGTGGCGTGGAGGTGGCCGACTGTCTGGGAGAGGGCAAGGTGCAGGACCTCTTTGAGTTGAGTTCGAAGTTCGCCGAGTCGTCTGCCGAGTCGCTGGCAAAGCTTCTCAACGAGTTGGGTCGCCTGCCTGACGTCCCCCAGGCTCGACGTCTGCTCGAGCAGCGGCAGCAGCGCAGCATATGGACCTTCGGTCGCGTGAAGGAGGCGGTATAGGATGTCGGTGCTCGAGCGTGTGCGGGTGCAGGAGCTAGAGCAGTCGCGCATGGTTGTGGATTCGGGATCGGCCGAGCTTGCGCGTGCACGAGAGCGACTCAAGGCCGATTTGGTGGACAGCTTAGGTCTCTCGGCCGTCGCAGCCATGGCCATGAACGACCATATCGACGCAGCGCGGGCTGAAATTGGTGTGGCCTGCCATACCGTCCTGAACACGGGTGACTACCATGACTTGGTGCCCGAGGACCGTGAACTCGTGGTGCGGCAGGTGCTTGATGAGGTTTGCGGCTTGGGCCCGCTGCAACCGCTGCTCGAAGATCCGACCATCACTGAGGTCATGGTCAACGGCTGCGACAAGCTCTTTTATGAGCGGGGCGGCGAGCTCTTTGCCGCGGAGCGCGTCTTTGACACCGCCGAACAGATCATGCTCGTCATCGATCGCATCCTCGCACCTTTGGGCAGGAGGCTCGACAAGGCTAGCCCCATTGTCAATGCGCGCCTCGCCAACGGCGATCGCGTGAACGCCGTTGCTGCGCCCATCGCCATCGACGGTCCCGCCATGACCATACGCAAGTTTTCGAATCGCATCACCTCGCTTGCGCGTCTGGTAGAGCTGGGGTCGATTCCAGCGTGGTACGCGACGCTGCTCACGTGGGCGGTCCGCACGCGCCAGGACATTGCCGTGGCAGGCGGGACTGGCTCGGGCAAGACGACGCTGCTCAATGCGCTCTCGTGCGAGATCGACGAGCGGGAACGTATCGTGACCATCGAGGATTCAGCCGAGCTGCGCTTCGACACGCACCCAAACGTCGTGCGGCTCGAGTCGCGGGACGCCTCGATTGAGGGGACTGGTGAGGTGACCATCCGTGACCTCGTCAAGAATGCCCTGCGCATGCGACCCGATCGCATCGTGGTGGGGGAGGTCCGTGGAGAGGAAGCGGTAGACATGCTCCAGGCCATGAACACGGGCCACGACGGATCGCTCACGACCCTCCATGCCGGTGAGACGGAGGAGGTCGTGCCCCGTCTGGTGCTGATGTCGCGCTTCGGTATGGACCTGCCCACTGAAATCATCGAGCAGCAGATTGCCTCGGCGCTCGACCTCATCGTGATGTCGCA
>CACXDP010000324.1 GCA_902766445.1 uncultured Coriobacteriaceae bacterium | reverse complement strand
GATGTCGCTGCGGAAGTCCTTGCCCTGCGCCTCGGCATCTCCTACCAGATTGAGCAGATCATCCTGAATCTGGAATGCCAATCCAGACGCAAGGCCGAACGCCCTGAGGTCGTCCACTTGCTCGGCCGTAGCCCCGCCACACAGGGCGCCTGCCACAAGTGGGGATGCTGCTGAGTAATGCGCGGTCTTGAGCGTTGCCATGGCGAGGTAATCATGCTCCGTGAGATCCCATCGCCCATCGCGAACCCAACCCAGGTCAAGTGCCTGGCCCTCGAGCGTGTGGCGCTCCATGATATGGAGTTCCTCGGCTATGCGCAGGCGCATGTCGGCGGACAGAGTCTCGTCGTGCATCACGGGCGCGATCACGCTGATGACGCCCACATCGCCCGCGTTTACGGCGATGCCCACTCCTTCGGTTATGTGCAAGCAGGGGATACCGCGTCGCAGCTCGCTCTGGTCGGCGATGTCATCGTGAATGAGAGCTGCCGCTTGAAAGAGTTCCATGGCGCAGGCGACCGAGAGCGCGTGCTCGGGATCGTCGCCTACGGCAGCGCAGCCGAGAAGGGCCAGTGCCGGTCGCACGCGCTTGCCACCCGCAAAGACCAAACGCCCAAGCGGCTCGTATAGGTAACGCTCAAGGTCGGTTTGCTGGCTCGTTTCGATTGGAGTCGGCATGTGCTCGCGCAGGGCCTTCTCGATGCTGGGGCGAACGCGCCTCACGAAGCTCGCAAAGGCGGAACGGGAGCCACGAGAGGAATCGTCGCTCAACGACGTGTCCTGAATGCTGGGCTCGTCTCCCTGCCACTGATAAGTGGCTTCTTTGTCCTGCGCGTCTACGTCCACGGCTAGCCCTCGTATCCGTTGGGATTGTGGGACTGCCAGTTCCAGCTGTCGGCGCACATCTCGGCGATGCCAAACTCGGCATCCCAACCAAGCATTTCGTGTGCCTTGGTGCAGTCGGCCCAGTTCGCCGTGACGTCACCTGCGCGCCTTGGCTCGATGACGTAGGGCAGGTCGCGCCCGCAGGCCGCAGAGAAGGCGCGGATGATTTCGAGCACGCTTGTGCCCGTGCCCGTGCCGAGGTTAAAGACCTCACAGCCGGTTTTGCCAGCCATCCAAGCGAGCGCAGCCGCATGGCCGCGTGCGAGGTCCATCACGTGGATGTAGTCACGCACACCCGTACCGTCGGGTGTGTCGTAGTCGTTGCCAAAGACGTGCACGGCGTCGCGTCGGCCCACGGCCACCTGTGCCACGTAGGGCAGGAGGTTGTTTGGGATGCCCTTGGGGTCCTCGCCCATGAGGCCCGAGGGATGGGCGCCGATGGGGTTGAAGTAGCGTAGTAGCACGACGTCCCATGCGGGGTCGGCCACCGTGAGCGAGCGAAGTATCTCCTCGATCATCCACTTGGTCCAGCCGTAGGGGTTGGTCGCGGGCTTCTTTGGGGAGTCCTCGGTGAGGGGCAGTGCGTCCGGGTCGCCGTAGACAGTGGCCGAGCTCGAGAAGATGATGGACTTGCAGTCGTGGTTGCGCATCACATCTACGAGGGCGAGCGTGTTGCCGATGTTGTTTGAGTAATACTCGATGGGCTTCTCGACGCTCTCGCCGACGGCTTTGAAACCAGCGAAATGGATGACGGCATCGATGTCGAACTCGTCAAAGACCGCTTCGAGCGCATCACGGTCGGCCACGTCAGCCCTGACGAAGGTGAGCCGCTCTGCCGCCTCGTCACCGACGATCTGGTCGATGCGGTCGAGAACCTTTTCGCTCGAATTCGAGAGGTCGTCGACTACCACGACCTCGTAGCCTTGTTCTAGAAGGACGACCACGGTGTGACTGCCGATGAATCCGCATCCGCCAGTCACGAGTACGCAGGTGTCGCCGGGTTGCTTGCCGTTCGTCATGTGTTTCCTCCACCATAGTTCACATTCGTGTGAAAGAAGTATAGTACAGGCGGCGGCAGGCGACCGGCGAGGCACTCCGCAAACGGAAAACGGCACACTTGCTGGGGTGCTGGGGGGTGACATTGGGGACAGTCCCCCGGGTACCCGGGGGACTGTCCCCAATGTCACCCCCGGTTGCTTACAGCAGTCCGAGGTGCTTGAAGGCGTTATACAGGCCGTCCTCGTTCACGTCGTCGGTGATGTAATCGGCCGCGGCTTTGATCTCGGGTCCGCCATTGCCCATCGCGACGTTGTAGGCGCACAGCTCAAACATCGAGAGGTCGATCTTTGCGTCGCCGAAGGAGATGGTGTCGGCTTGGCTTGCGCCGAGGTGCTCGAGCAGCACTTGGATGGCGTGCTTCTTTGTGATGCCCTTGGGGCCGAGGTCGCCAAAGAGAGCCTGCTCGTCCTTGCCGCGCCACGTGTTGCACTCCATGTCGGGGAACTCGACCTTGGAGTCCAGGTGGTCCTGATAGCTGGAAAGTATGAAGCTGACCTTGTTG
>CACXDP010000323.1 GCA_902766445.1 uncultured Coriobacteriaceae bacterium | reverse complement strand
TTGGGATAGCCGTAGATTCCTGACGAGATGAGCGGAAAGGCTATGGAACGGTCGCCGAGCTCGTACGCGAGGCGCAGTGAGGAGCGGTAACAGTTGCGTAGCGATTCTTCTTCGCCGAAACCACCACCGCGCCATACCGGACCAGGCGTATGGATGATGTGACGCGCAGGCAGCGCGAAGGCAGGTGTCGCTACGGCAGAGCCGGTGTCGCAGTGCCCGATCTCGTCACAAGCGGCCTGCAGCTCGGTGGCTCCTGCGGCATCGAATATCGCACCACAGACGCCGCCACCATGCTTCAGCAGCTCATTGGCGGCGTTCACAATGGCGTCTACGTGCATGTGCGTGATGTCGTTGCGCAGGATCGAGAATGGCATGACAACACCTCGCTACTCGGTCGTACCGCCTGCGTCGATGAGGTCTTCAGCGATGGCTTCAATCACCATCTGCACGTACGCCACACCGCCTTCTGGACGGAGGTGCGTCATGTCGGCCCACAGATATTCGTCATCGTGCCCGCTCTCGACGGAGGGCCAGTCGATGTAGTGCATGTTTTCGTGGCGCTCGCAGGCTTCCCGGAGGGCCTGGTTTGCGGCGTCCATGAAGCCGTCGGGGTTGACGGTGCCTACAAGGTAGATTTCGCGATCATCACCAAAGAGCTCTGCAAACTCGTCGAGAGTGGCCTGCTGGGGCGTGTCGTTAGAGAAGCAGGCAAGTATTACCACGTGTCCTACGGCATCCTGTTCCATGTAGCCGCGGGCGACTTCGAGGGCTTGGAAGGGGAGTCGGCCGATATAGGAGTCGACGTAGCCGTCCGGGAGACGCGACCAGTCGGCGTCGCCCGGGACTGAGTCGCCGATGAGCAAGGGGTCGACCATGCCGGCGCGCGTCTCGCTTGCCGGTGCGCGGATAATGGTATCCTCGCCGATCGAGATGCTCTTGCGAGCGGACGACTTACTGTTCTTTTTGCTGCTCTTTGAGTTTTCGTCAAGGACCTCGCCTTCTAGGGAATCGTAGTTTGACGTCTCGTCAACGAGCGTATTGGCTGAAGATGCTGTGTTCTTGGATTCCGCGTCATTTGATTTGGCGGTGTCCGAGGTGACGGAGGACGTTCCTGCCGAGTTGGATTCGCTCGCTTCCATAAGGCCGGCCGCATGCCCCGATGAGGTCAGAAGCGCTCGCGCTCCGAAGCCGGCGGCAATCAAGATGACGAGCGCGGTAGTTGCCAGCCGGTAGGGAGCGACGTTGCGTGGGCCAGTGCTCACGAGGTCGGCGCCGGCGAACGGCAACTCGACGAGACGATAGCTGACCTCCGCCGCCGCAACCGTCGCGGCGACGACGAGGAGACGCAGATACCAGGTGGAGTCAACTCCGTCTGGTGCGATGAGGCGGTACAGCGGCCAGAACCACAGGTAGAGCCCCAGTGCGCGAGAGCCGAGGTAAGCTAGAGGCGGGATGGATACTGCTCGGCCAAGCAGGTTGCCCGGTGCGATGAGCGTAGCGCAGAGAATCACGGCTAGAAGTGAGACACATGCGACTGTGACGCCCTGGACAAGCGCTCCACCCTTAGGCATGAGGAGGACGAGTGCGATCATGCCCACAAACGACACGAAGCCTGCCACGTTGGTGAATGTCGTGGCTTGGTAGCGACGTCCGCGCAAGTGGCGACGGCGTCCCATGGGCTTGAGCAAGAGGTTCTTTCCCACGGTGGGTACCTTGCCTAGGGGAAACGCGAACGCAAGCCATGCTCCAAGCAGGTACGAGCAGGCGTAGGCATCTGTTGCGAGGCTCACGCGCAAGAGGTTACCGCCCAGCACGCACTGTAGGATGAGCCATGCCGTGGCGATGACGGCGAGAGTTAGGGTCAACCTTCTGGCGACGGTCTTGCTTGCGAGCAGCAGCAGGGTGAGGATGAGCAACCAGACCAAAAAGAGCTGCATCTCGGCGCTTACGAACCAGAGGGCAGCGAGTGGCGAGGCGGATGTCTCGGGTGTGATGCTGGCAAAGAGGTTCGTCCAGTTAGAGAAGAACCCCAGCGCGGGTAGCACGTCGGGTCGCATCGCATCAAGCAGGGAGGTGTTGAGAACGGCACAAAGGGAGCAGGTCACCGCAACGACGCAGAGCAGGGACGGCCATACATAACGAAACCTCTGCCAGAGAAGTAGAGCAACACCGCCAATGCCAAGTCCCTCGCGCTTGGCGTTGGTCTGCGCGATGACGCAAGTGCTCAGGTATCCGGCAACGACGAGAATCGCAGGCAGTGCGCGTGTGGCCATGGAGAGGCCGGGGACTCCGAGCAGACCGAGGGCCATGAAGGCAAACAACAAGCCGACCAAAGAGTTGAGCGACTTTGCGTGGGGGCGGACTTGCGCCTTTTGGGGTGTGCGATTCTGCTGCATATGGGCTCCTTTGTCACTTCGCGAGACAAACTACGATAGTAGCGCAGTACATGGCGTGTGCGGTGCGCGACGAGTGCATTCATGAGCGAAACAAAAGAGGCACGGGTTCGGGCGGTGCATGGCCCACACCAGATCGAAGACCTGCCTTGCTACTCAGAATCTCTTTCGATTCGTTCTTGGTCTGGCCACCCCAAACTACACACGGTTCCTCTTCAAGCTGAAATTTGGCCCTTTACTCTTTCAGAATAGTACCTTTATGGATATTAAAGAGAAACCGAGTGTAGTTTACAAATTGGAAACAATCTATCCATACAGGGATGGTGAGCTATGCATATACCTACTACAACGCTAGGGCAGGTGATGCGCCGATTTCTCGAACACACCACTTCTAACCTGCGGGTTTGTTGTGCTTTTGCCCTTCGTATTACTCCCACTCGATTGTCGCTGGAGGTTTGGGCGTCACGTCGTACGCCACGCGGTTTACTCCCGCGACCTCGGCAACGATACGGCTGGATATGCTTCCCAGCACCTCGTAGGGCAGCTTCGCCCAGTCTGCCGTCATGGCGTCCGAACTCTCTACGGCCCTCACGATGACCGTGTGCCCATAGGTGCGCTCGTCTCCCATCACGCCCACCGACCGTATGTCGGGAAGAACCGCGAAGTACTGCCAGCAGCTGTGCTCGCTGTTGTGCTCGCCCGTCTGCTCAAACAGCCGCGTGTTGTAGGCATCCAGCTCCTCGCGCACGATGGCGTCGGCCGCCTTCAGGATCTCTAGCTTCTCGGACGTGACCTCTCCGATGATGCGAATCGCCAGACCGGGCCCAGGGAACGGCTGACGGTAGACCATGGACTCAGGCAGCCCAAGTGCCATGCCCAGCTCCCGTACCTCGTCCTTAAAGAAGTGGTCCAGAGGCTCGATGAGGTCGAAGTGCACACCCGGCGGGAAGGGAATCAGGTTGTGATGGCTCTTGATCGTTGAAGCCTTTCCGCCTGTCTTGCGCGCGCCGCTCTCGATGATGTCGGGGTAGATGGTGCCCTGCGCCATGAAGCGCACGCCGTCCAAGCGCTGTGCCTCTTCGAAGAATACCTTCCAGAACTCGGTACCGATGAGTTTGCGCTTCTTTTCCGGGTCGGTCACGCCCGCAATGAGCCGCAAGAAGCGTTCCTCGGCATGCACGTGTACAAACGACATGTCGAACTGATCACGGAATACTTCCTCTACGAGCTCGGGCTCTCCTTGGCGGAGGAACCCGTGGTTGACGAACACGCAGGTGAGTTGGTCACCGACGGCGCGATGAACGAGTGCGGCCACCACACTTGAGTCCACGCCACCCGAGAGGCCCAGTATCACGCGATCATTGCCCACCTGGGCACGAATCTGGTCGATTTTCTCGTCGATGAGGTTGTCCATGGTCCAGTTGGGTTCGAGGCGACAGATGCCAAAGAGGAAATTCTCGAGCATGCGGCGGCCGTAGGCGGTATGACGAACCTCGGGATGGAACTGCGTCGCATAGAGGCGTCGCTCGGCGCATTCCATGGCTGCGACCGGGCAGGTCTCGGTACGCGCTGTGACGGAGAAGCCCGTCGGTACGCGACATACGGAGTCGCGGTGGCTCATCCATACAGTTTGTTCTCCTGGCGTAGACATGAGCAGCTCGGACGATCCGGAACGCACCAAGCTTGCAGGGCCGTATTCGCCCTTCTCGGCGTGTGCGACTTCGCCGCCAAGAGCAACCGCCATGGTCTGGTGACCGTAGCAAAACCCCAGGACCGGCAAGCCCAGCTCAAAGATGGCTGGGTCTACGTGTGGGGCGTCCTCGGCGTACACGCTGGCAGGCCCGCCAGAGAGGATAAGCGCTGAGGGC
>CACXDP010000322.1 GCA_902766445.1 uncultured Coriobacteriaceae bacterium | reverse complement strand
TCGTCCTGAATCGACTAGCCGAGGAATATCACCGGATACTCGACGAACAGGGTCAGAAGCTTGGCCGAGAGGTACTTCCTCTTCTGCACGAACTCGGCGTAGTCGGCGCTCGTGAGCACGATGCTCCCGGGCCTGGTGACAGAGCCGTGGATCTTGTAGATCTCCTGGGAATAGGCTTGGTCTGAGAAGAGGAGGTCGCTCTCGCCCACGTAGATCGCAAACTCAGAGAAGAGCGTCTCGCACATGCGGTCGTAGTTTGTGATGATGCCGGCTATCTTCTCTCTGCCGGCCTCGGCAAGCTTCTCGGTCTCGCCGCTTGCCTCCATTGCATAGCTGGCAATCTTGTCAGCGACGTATATCTTAAGAGGAGACGCCTCGCCAGTCAGATCGTTGGAATGCCGGTCACGGAAATCGCGGTATGCCGCCACCGTGTTCCGGCTCATCCCGCGCCTGACCGGCAGCCAGTCGGCCAGGAACGTCTGGAGCAGGTGCTGGAACTCCTTCACGCCCGATTACCCCCGAACACGGCCGCAGACGTGGCCGCCTGGGCCTCGACGACACCGGACATCGCGTCCTCCGTGAGCCTCAGGTAGCACTCCGTGCTCCTGAGGCTTGGCAGTGCGCGCATCCGCGAAGAGCCATGGTTCTGCGGCCTTGAGCGCGTCCACGTCTCCGTCGTAGTCGCCGAGTATCGCACGGGCCGCCTTGACGTTGCGCACGACCGCGAGCTGAAGTTGGAAGTCGATGCGGTCGGACTCGCCTTGCGCCTTGAGCTCCGCGATCTCGCCGCGCAGTTGCTCGGCCATATCGGCCGCCTTTCTCTTCGGCAGACAGCTCAAGGCGGCCTGCTTCCGATTCATACGGATAAAGGCTATCGGCACGTCACAAAGTCCAGAGGTCAACCAGTTGCATGTTTCTCGTAACTGTTTACCTACATATGGTTCGTGCTTGACTTTGGCTGGTAGAATATCTGTGGTGCATTGTGTATTTGTGGTGCATTGTGTATTTGAATTGTGAGGGGAGGTGCGGCAGAGGTGAGAACTACTCCTAATCCTGAAGTGATCAGCTGGGCTATTGAGCGAGCTAAGAAACAACCGAGCGACTTCACTGGAATTGGCAAGTTCGCGGAACAATGGGTTACTGGCGAAAAAGTCCCGACAGTTAAGCAGATGCAGAAACTCGCCGCTAAGACGCACGTTCCCCTTCCATATTTCTACGATGATTCTGTGCCAAGCATGTCCTTGCAGATTCCAGATTTCAGGACAACCTTTGCTGGCAGTGCAGAGAATCCGAGCCCTGAGCTATACGAAACGATTAACCTCATGCAGTCTCGACAAGACTGGCTGAGCGCATATCTGGCAGATGTAGATGCCGAGAAGCTCGGTTTTATTGGCGCATGCGCTGATGACAGGGATGTCAAGCGTGCTGCCGCCATGATTCGGTCCATTCTCGCTTTGGATGACGGCTGGGCTCGTTCTTTCAAACCCGAAGAGGCCGTTAGGCATCTGCGATCCCTCATTGAATCCGTAGGTGTTTATACATGTGCTGGCAGCTTCTTTCATCACAATAGCCGACCGTATGACGTTGACGAGTTTAGAGGTTTTGTCCTCGTTAATGAATACGCGCCTCTCATCTTTATCAATACTCAGGACTCCAAGTCCGCTCAGCTGTTTACACTCGTTCACGAGTTTGCACACCTGCTCTTTAACGAAAGCGGGGTAGATGACCTCGTCTACGAAGTGCCCGAGAAGGAGGACCTCTGCGATTCTGTAGCGGCCGAGGTTCTCGTGCCCGCGTCCCTGGTGTTTTCTACATTTGATCGCCTTGCATCTAAGAAGGCTATTGACTCCTTGAGAATTGCCACCAAGGCCAGCGAGATAGTATGCCTGCGTAGGGCTCACGAGCTCGGATGCATTACGAGAGACGAGTACTTCAGGATCTACGGCAATTATAAACGCAGGCTCGAAGAGCTCGGTATTCCAAAACAGTCCAAAGACGGCGGAGGCGGTCCATCCTACTACGTGGTCCAGAGAAGCATGATGGGCAAGCTGTTTTCCGACGCGGTGTACGAAGGCGTTAAGTCCGAGCGCCTGCTGTTTTCTGATGCATACCGGCTCACCGATATGAAGGCGAGCAACTTTGAGAAGTACTATGCCGAGGAGGGTATGTACCTGTGACGTCACAAAACGAGGTATTCCTCCTCGATGCCAACGTATTCATTGAGCCAAAGAATCGCTTCTACCCGTTCGACGTCTTCCCTGGGTACTGGGCCTTTCTGCTTCAAGAACTAGGCGGCGAGCACGTTAAGAGTATCATGCATGTCTATGATGAGCTAATGGGCCATGAGGACGATTTGTCAGAGTGGGCCAAGAAGCTAGGTCGGAAACGTTTTGAAGACTGCGCTAATGATGCAACCGTATTCACTCGCTACCTTGAAGTGGCCTCCTATGTGCGCTCCTTGGAAGGTGCCGGCAGAAAGCAGAAACGTCGTGGTGCCATCGAGGAGTTCCTGCAGGATGGAGTTGCTCATCCTTGGCTCGTAGCGCGTGCGTCTGTTTACGGCGAGACAGTGGTGACAATGGAGGCATCACGCTTGCAGAAGCAAACCAAAGTCTCACTTGTTGACGTGTGCCATCACTTTGATGTGAAATGCTCGGAAGTCGTTCCGTTCTTAAGAAGATCTAAAGCAAGGTTCGAACTCGCTGTAGACAAGGCTTAATAATGGACTGGTTTAACGTTGCCATCGCCGATTTCGAAGAACGCCCCGAGTGCTTCCATCGTGCTTGCCTTGATCCCGATGACGCTTGGAACGGCTGGGCATGCCCCCTACTTCGAGGAGCCCGAGGTCGAGCGCATGTCGGCGTGGCTCCCCGAGTTCGATGACAGCCTCGCATACGACAAGGCTACAAACGCCTTCACCACCACCTACGATCCAGACGCCCTGGAATCATTCATCGGTACCGACATAGATGGCATGCATCTCTATCCAATTGGCAACGGTTCTTGGACGTGGTCAATCTTGGAAGAGCCCGCATCGGGTTGCGTCAACAGGGATTCGTAGACCGCAGTGTCAAGCTTCCGCCCTCGTTGGTAGCAGTCGAAGATCTCGTGTGCAGGCAGCGCCCACATGTAAATATGGTCGCTGAACTTCTCGCTTGCACTCGTGGCTGCCGCCATCACGCCCGGGAACGATACGCTCGCCAGCAAAGCCGGTGCATCCTCCTCGGACGGCACGAGGAAAGTGTTTGCAACGCCGTCAAAACTATGGTCCTCGACGAACTGCTGATAAGGTTGCGCAGGTAATCGACAATCGCCCACCCGACGTCGTCGGGCAAGGGCAGCATGAGCATCCTACCCGTCTTGTGCTGGGCCAAGGTCAACGTCTTGGCGTGCCAGTCTATCGCCGAGAGCTCGAGCATGCGTAGGTCGGTCGTGCGCTGCCCGAGGCGCGCCACCAGCAGGATCATGGCATAGTCGCGCTTGCCGTTGTCGCTGCTGCGGTCGATGGCGGCAAGCACGGCTCGAACCTCTTCCGGGCTCCAGAGGTACGACAGCGTCTCGTTGCGGACGACCTTCACTTTTGGCAGGAAGGCCGCGAGTTCTCCCCAGGCCTCACCGCATCGGCCTCCCCAAGCGAACAGGTCCCTCAGATAGCCGACCGTAGAGGCAACGGTCCTGCGCCTGTGAGTCCTATTTCGGAAGACGAAGCCCGCCAAGTCTCGACTCGTCACCGAGTCGAGACCCCCCACTCCGATACCCTCGAGATAGTCTAAAACGCTCGGACGGCATCTCGCTTCGCCCTCATGTTCGCTGGCGCATTCCCCCTCCGTACACAGTCGGCCATGTACCCGTCGTAAGCCGCGACGAAGCGCTTTGGGCATCTCCACGGCACGAGGTCAGCATCTGCGGTAACGTCGACCTCGCCGTCTGACGGCATCCTCACCAGCAGTGCGAGAGGCCGCCTCATCTCTCTCGCCTTGTTCGAGTCGCTCGCGGCAAACAGCGACGGCAACGACGTCCCCGCCGCCTCGTTGAGGAATCCCAGGCAATCGTCCTCGGCAGGCGCGCGTTCGGCGCCGGAGTTCTCGAGGTGCGCTATCAGGGCCCTATAGGTCCGCCTGTAAGGCGCGATCGTCTTGGGCTTGCGCCCGCACTCCTCCAGCGCAGCTATAACTGCGTCGGCAGCGCGTACGGTTTTTTTGATGGCAGACACGACAACCACATCCTTTCATTGTCTCCCGGCAGGTGGGACGAACGGTTTGATTGTCGCGCATCATTTATGTTGCGTAATCGAAGGCGGTCACCGGCCTCAAGAGGTAGGACGCCCCGTCCGCAACATAACACAGCTACCTACATTATCGCGATAGTCATAGAAGTCCCCGCGAGCCCCCATCCGGTCGTCCCACGACCGAATCCAGGGCTCCATGTCATCGAGGGGAGCACGAACTCAAGCCCCCGCAGGTACTCCTTCACATGCTGCCAGGCTTCTCCGGCAGGCAGATGGTGCCATGACAGAATCCACCGCAGCGCACCACTCCCGACAGTTCAGCGATTTGCGAGAGTAACCCTTGAGCGAGGCCGACTAGAGCGCTACAGTATGATTCTGAAGGAATGGGCCACATCACGTGAGGCTGAACAACCGATGCAAAGGAGGCGGTTATGGACCTTAAGAGCCTTGATCCCGAACTGAGGGCTAAGGTC
>CACXDP010000321.1 GCA_902766445.1 uncultured Coriobacteriaceae bacterium | reverse complement strand
CCGTCCTGACGCGGCATGCCGTCCACGACACCACCCATGCCATCCACAACGTTGCGCAGCTGTCGGTCGTTCATGTCCACGCAGCGGCGCCAGACGATGCGACGCGGATCGATACCGAGCTTGTTGTCCCACTTTATGTGGTTGTCGAGCATGGCGGCAATGAGGTTGTTTGCCGCGCCGATGGCATGGAAGTCGCCCGTGAAGTGCAGGTTGATGTCCTCCATGGGCACGACTTGGGCATATCCGCCGCCAGCCGCGCCGCCCTTGACGCCAAAGACAGGCCCCAAGCTCGGCTCGCGCAGGCAAAGCATGGTCTGGCGACCCGTGAGGTTCATCGCATCGGCCAGGCCCACGGAGGTCGTCGTCTTGCCCTCGCCGGCCGGAGTCGGGTTGATGGCCGTCACGAGAACGAGCTTTGCCCGACGCGGTAGGTCGTGCATGGAGTTGATGTCCACTTTTGCCTTGTACCTACCATAGTATTCGAGCTGCTCCTCAGCGAAGCCAGCCCTCGCCGCGACCTCTGATATGGGAAGCATCGTCGCCTCTTGGGCAATCTGGATGTCGCTCTTGTACTCCGACATCGCACCGTCCTTTCCTCGCTTGCAGACACAGCAGCGATAAGACTACCTCAAGTGCGCGTATCATGTGACCCTCGAACAGCTAGAACCACGGTACCCACAGCGACGTTATTCCATCAGAAGCTAAAGAACCCCTTCCGCCTCAAGCGCCTGACGCAGGCGTTCGTAGTGCAGGAAGGTGCCCTTCTCTGCCAGTGCACTAATCTCATCCCAGGTGGCCAGCTTGAATCCGATGGCCTCGCCATCCACGAGTTGGACGTCAGACGCCGAGAAGTCGAGGCGCAGATGATAGATGTCCACGAAGTAGTTGTCACCGCGCTTGAGGTCCACGTTCACGTAGCTGTACACCGGTGCAGGCACCTCGGCGGGAACCGCTAACCCAACCTCCTCCGGTATCTCGCGACGCAGGGCGTCAGCTGAGCTCTCCCCCGCACGCACGCCACCGCCCGTGATCTCCCACCAGCCAGCCCCCCAGTGCTTGTCCCAAGAGCGCTGCGTGATGAGGAACCTACCCTGCGCGTCCTCGATGAGCGCGAGGATATAGAGCATGTACTGTCCCTCGTGCAAGAAGGCGCCCTCGCGCGGAATGACCTCGCCCGTTCGGCGGCGTTCGCCATCGTAAATGTCTATCATCTCCTGCATGCTAATTCTCCTCACTGCCGCTCAGCACAAAGGCGGCCCCTTTGCTTCGTCTTGGACAGTATACAGAAGGCACGTTTGCGGCCCACCATCATCTGCAGGGCTATAAATGAAGCGTAACCTAGAGAGGACGCTCCAGCAGGTCTTCCATCCTGCAGCCCAGCACACGGGCCATGCGCATGATGGTCTGCGCCTGTGCCTTGTTAATATCCTTCTGACGTTGTTCGTACATCTGGATGGAGCGAAGCGAAACACCCGAGGCCTCCGCAAGCTGCCGCTGAGTGAGGTGACTGCAATCCCTCAGAGTACGCAGCCTCGTATGCGTATGCGCCTCTTTCACGATCCGTTCCACCACGCTTGCAAACTTGCTGACATCTGCTTCGTGAAGGGTCGGGTAAAGGGCGAGCATGTCAGACAGCGTGAGAGCTTCCAGAATCTCGTGGAACGTACGTGAGCTGAGCCACTGGTAGTAGCTGAGAGCCCAACCGACCCAGTATTCCGGGCTTCGTTGGTAGGAAGGATCCAGGCAGAGGTCAGGTTCCCTTCCGAACGCCTCCTCGTAGCATCCCAAGAACAGCTCTACCCCGCTCCTCCCGACCACATAGAGCACGTCTCCCTGCTCCAAGTGCCAACACGCGCTTCCCGCCAAAAAGATGGCCGTGAAGTCCGTCGGCGACATGCCGCAGACGGCAATCCCGCAGTCAAAGAACTCCCCAATCTTCCTCATGACACTATTTAGATACAGCTCTGGGTATGCGGTCGTCATCGTTGCTCACCTGCTGTCGTATGATGTCTGCCACGTACAGCCCGTCCACCTCGTCACTGATGATGGCCTCGTAGTCTGTCCGCGCTCGCTCGTCCCGCGCTTTTTTCACCGGCAGCGTCAGTAGCGTGGGCCAAACTGCAGCTCGTCTGCGATGACCGGTATCTCGCGCACGCTTTCGATGCTGAAGCCGCCCATGAACGTCCTGCGATTGTAGTAGCGGTCAAGACCCGCGATGACCGCATCTATCTGTTCGGCGATTCCCTGGATCTCGGCTGTCACCGAGCCGTCTCGTTCGTTTTCGACCCAGCCTGTGGCGCCAGCGGACTTCGCGAGGTTCGTGGTCGTGAAGCGGAAGCCCACTCCCTGCACCATTCCCACGAAATGGTAGCGACGTCGCAGCTTTGGCCCGATGGACGTGTCTGCCCGCATCACGTCTCCCCTCTCCGCCGCCTCGGCCAACTCACGTACCTGATCGAGCTCGGCGTGCATGCGCTTGTCTTCCTCGGTGCCCCCGCCATCTGCCAGCTCGCGCAAAAACGATAGCAATCCCATGACTCCCCCTCCCTTACGCCCTTGTTGCCATTGTATCGCGAAACGGGCACGCATCATCAAGCGGGTGTAGTATTGCTCATTACGATTGAGTACCAAGAAAAAGGAGCATGCCATGCATGACGAGAACTGCATCTTTTGCAAGATCGGCCAGGGCGAGATCCCCACAAACAAGGTGTACGAGGACGAGCAGTGCATCGCGTTCCGCGACATGGAGCCGCTCATGCCCACGCACGTCCTCATCATTCCGAAGGACCACTACGCCGACATCACCGACGACGTGCCGCCCGAGACGCTCGGGCACTGCTTCTCGGTGGTCAAGACCATCGCCGCACAGGAGGGCCTCACCAACGGCTTCCGCATCCTCGTAAACACGGGCGATGACGCGAGCCAGAGCGTGCGCCACTTCCACATCCACATCTTGGGCGGCGGGCACATGCCCCGACCCAACGACCAGGACTGGGGCGAGTTCGCGACGAACGCGAGCAAGTTCCACTGAGGACGAGACGCTATCGCGCCACGCCCAAGGATACCCGCCAGTCGGGACCGAAGCCGATGCCGTAACGCTCGATGAAGCTTCCCTGACAGAGGGCAAAAGCGACGTTCATGACCTCGTTGACATAAGCCACCGGCTCGCCTACACCCACGGCTCCGAAGCTCGTCCTGAAGGGCACGTCTTTCGAAAAGACCGCTTCGTTGCCGTGGGCAATCTCTACGTGCAGCGAGTCGCCGAGGACGACGCCAATCTCGCCCATGGACGTGGCTGGAACGTTGGTCCAGGCGTTGCCGAAGTTGGGGTCGACAATCTCCACGATGCCCGACGCCTCACCGCAGTGCACGCACGGTTCGGGGAAGTCGTGGCACACGATCTCTTCGATCGGATAGCTCGGCCCGACCTTCTCCCAGCTGATGATGCCGCTCGCAAGCCGCGCAGCCGTATAGCCAAACACGTCACGCCCTGCAAAGACGGACGTGCCGCGCGTCGACGCCAGGCGGTTCGTGCGCTCGTCAATCTCGCGCACCTCTTCGATGCCGATGTAGCGCGCAAGGTGCGTGAGCGACCCGTTGTCAGGCGTCACCACGAAGTGCCCGCTCGCCGTCCGCGCCACGCAGGCACGGCGGTCGGTGCCCACGCCAGGGTCGACCACGCTTACATATATAGTACCCTCAGGCCAGAACGGCAGGCTCTGGTAGAGTCGGTAACTCGCACTCCACGTGTCGAACTTCGGGATGTAGTGTGTCCCGCCGATGATCTCGAGCTCGCGGTCAACGCTCTTTACCACGCCGTACATCGAGCTGACAGCCCCCTCTGCGTACGTGAAGTCGGTCTGAAACACGAGGATTGGCTTGTCGTGTGTGCCCATCAAGTCATCACCCACCATTCACACGCGATTGTATGCGGCAAAGAAGGCCTGCGTTTCGGGGTCACTTGGATGGTCCATCACGTCCTCGGGCGAGCCGTTCTCCGCGATGCGACCTCGGCGCAGAAGCACGATACGGTCGGCTGCATCATGGGCAAACCCCATCTCGTGGGTGGCCATGAGAATCGTCGTTCCCTGCTGCTTGAGTTCTTCCACCATCTCGAGCACCTCGCCGACGAGCAGCGGATCGAGCGCCGAGGTAATCTCGTCGAACAGGAGCAGCTCCGGCTCCATCATGAGCGCGCGGCAAATCGCCACGCGCTGCTGTTGACCGCCCGAGAGGCGGTCGGGATATTCGCGCGCTTTGTCATCCATGCCGATGCGTTTGAGCAGGCCTATCGCCTTCACCTCGGCCTTATCGCGCGACCACTTGTGGACCTTGCGCGCGGCAAGCGTCACGTTGTTGAGTACCGTCATGTGAGAGAACAGATTGAACTGCTGAAAGACCACGCCGATGCGCGCGCGTAACTTGTCCTGATTGATGCGCGGGTCGGTGACATCGGTGTCGCCAAGCCAAATCTGCCCGTCATTGACCTGCTCGAGCAAGTTAACACACTTCATGAGCGTGGATTTGCCAGAGCCCGATGCACCGAGCAGCGCCACCGTCTCGTGCTGATGCACGTCGAAACTCACGTGGTCGAGCACCACGTTGTCACCGAATCGCTTGACAACGCCCTCGATGCGCAGGACCTTCTTTCCCTGTGCGAGGTCGGCGGCCGCCGTCATACCATGCCCCCCGTCTGCTCGCGTGCACGCAAACGCTCGCTATACCAGTCATTGAGGATGATGAAGGGTACGCTTAGCAGGATGAACACGATGCTCGCCACGATGTAGGGCGTGAAGTTGTACGTCTTTGCCACTGCAATCTGCGCCGCGCGCACTGCATCCACGGCACCTAACGTCGAGATGAGGCCGACATCCTTCTGCATGCTGACAAAGTCATTCATAAGCGCCGGGGCAACCTTGCGCAAGCCCTGCGGGATGATGACCAGACGCATGGTCTGGGTCTGCGTGAGACCAAGCGAGCGAGCGGAGGCGCGCTGGGATGGATGCACGTCCTCGAATCCCGCACGCAGAACCTCGGCAATGTAGGCAGAGTACGACAAGACTACCGCTATGGTGCCGAGCACGGCCTTGTCAACGCGGCCAAAGAGTCCCAGACCCGGGATGCCGAAGCCAACGAGGTAGAGCACCACGAGCATCGGAATGCCGCGCATGATGGTGGTATAGAAACGCGCCACCACGCGGAAGGGAAACATCACCGCCGATGTGGTCATGCGCACGAGCGCGAGCGTCGTGCCAAGTATGGCGACGCCAACGACAGCGACACCGAGCACGCGAATGTTGAGCCAAAGTCCGTCCACGACCTTTGGCCATGCTTCCACGAAATACTCTGGTGAGAAAAACGACTCCTTGACGCGCGGCCATCCCGGCGAGAGGTGCAGGACTACAACGACAAGTGCCACAAAGGCAAGCGACGACACGACGCTGGTTAGTCGCGCACGTAGGGTTTCCTTGCGCCGATAGTCCTCACGCTCCCGTTCGATGTCACTGACCTCGAAGGGTAGGTTCTCTGACATGATGGAGCATCCTCTCGAAACGACTTCGCGCTTACTCGGTGAGCATCGGGATGTCGGAAGTGTACGATGCGAGCCAGGTTTTCACGAGATCGTCCACGGTGCCGTCCGCGACCAAGGCGTTCATTGCGTCGGTCACGTACGGGGTGAGCGGCGAGTCCTTGGCAAGCGTGATGCCTAGACCGTCCGGATCCTCGGTTCCGGGAATCTGGCCCACGACAACGCCTTCCTTGAGCTGTTCAGAATCGACCATGTACACGCACGACGGAGTGTCGGTGACGAGCGCATCGGCTTGACCGCTATCAACTGCCGCCACGGCATCGGAGTTGTCATTGAAGATGTCGATGCCCTCGTCCGAACCTCCCTTGATGATGTCCTTCGCGTAATCAATGGCTGTTGAGCCCACCTGCACAGCGAAGGTAGCGTCCTTGAGGTCGGCAATGCCTGTGGCCTTGGCGTATTTGCTGTCCTTCTTTGCGATGACAGATTGCGTGGGACGGAAGTAAGCGGGCGAGAAGTCCACGGCTTTCTTGCGATCCTCGTTGATGGAGACCTGCTGGATGTTGAGGTCCCAGTCATGCGTGCCAGGGGCGCAGGCCTCGTCAAACCCGGTGCGGGTCCACACGACATCGCCCTTTTCGAAGCCCATCTGCTCGGCAAGTGCATAGATGAGGGCGGTCTCAAATCCCTCCCCGCTCTCGGGATCGTCGTTCATGACCCACGGCTCCCATGCGGGGTTGCCCGTGGCGACGGTCAGCTTGCCCGGCTCGAAAGTGAGCTGTTTGACGTCGCCGTCGGCGGTATCGGTCGTTCCCGCCGGGGTATCGGTAGCCGAGGCATCATCAGAGGTTGACGCACAACCCGCAAGTGCGGCTATGCCAAGTGCAGCGGCACCGAGCTTGAGCATGAGACGGCGAGCGATAACGAAGTCCATGGTGAATCCCCTTCCAAAGGATTGGACAATACCAATGCGTACATGGTAGCGTTTCGATGCCCCACATACCAGAGCTCACGCCGGCCCAGATACCGGCATGCCTCGTGCTACAGTAGGGTGCGTCAAAGATTAGCCAAGGAGGCACCATGGACATACTCATCCGCAATACGCTCGCCGTTCTTCCCGACGGAGACGGGCATGAGGTCGGCCGGCACGATATCTATCTGCAAGGCAACGTCATCGCAGACATAGACAAGGCACCCGAGGGCTTCGCCGCGACCGAGATCATCGACGGCACGCGCCGGCTCACCATACCCGGGCTCGTCAATGCCCACACGCACACCTACATGTCGTTGATGAGAAACGCTGCTGACGACCTCGCGTTCATGGACTGGCTCTTTGGCACCGTCATGCCCATCGAGGACCGCATGGAGCCCGAGGATGCCTACTGGGGTTCGCTCCTCGGCCAGATTGAGATGATCCGCAGCGGAACGACCTGCTTCAACGACATGCAGATGCACGTCGGACAGACCACCCGTGCCGTGGCTGACTCGGGCATGCGCGCCGTGATTGGCCGCGGACTCCAGGGCGATGCCTACGACGAGAACGACCGACGCATCACCGAGGCACTCAAGGACCTTCGCGATTATTCCGACTGCGACCGCCTGAGCTTTTTCCTTGCTCCCCACGCTCCCTACACCTGCGCTCCGGAATACCTGCGTCTCGTCGTCGACGTCGCACGCCGAGAGGGCCTCGGCATCCACATGCACATCGCCGAGTCCGAGACCGAGACCACAGACATGTGGCGCGACCACCACTGCACGCCGGTGGAGTACGTGCGTGACGCAGGTGTGTTTGAGCTGCCGACCATCGCTGCGCACTGCGTGCGCGTCAACGCCTCCGACCGCGCGATTCTTGCCGAGAACGGCGTGAGCGTAGTCACGAGCCCCGCGTCAAACATGAAGCTCGGCAACGGCTTCGCCCCCGTACCAGAGCTCATCGAGGCTGGCGTCAACGTTTGCCTTGGCACCGACGGCGCCGCGTCCAACAACGCGCAAAACATGTTTCGCGAGCTTGGTTTGCTCGCGCTCATCCACAAGGGCACGCACGACACGCCACAGTGCATTTCTGCCGACGACGCCTTCCGCATGGCCACGCGCAACGCCGGCAAGGCGCTCGGGCTGCCGATCGGCGCCATCGAAGTAGGCAAGAAGGCCGACCTCGCGATGCTCGACCTCGACTCCACGTCGCTGACCCCGCTAGGGAATCCGGTCGCCGCCCTCGCCTACTCGGCAAACGGCTCAGAGGTCTGCACCGTAATCATCGATGGCCGCATAGTGATGCGCGAGCGCGAACTCACCACCATCGACGAAGAGCGCGTACGCCACGAGGTCGCACGCATCTGTTCACGAATACGAGTCGGGCTGGCGTAGCAGACCCGACTCGCACAAACGTCAGACTATTCGATACTGGGCAGACTATCCGATGCTGGGAAGGGCTTCCGCTATCCCCTGCGGCAGACCCATGACTTGGGCAATCTGCCTCACCGCTATGCGATCATCTTGGCGGTAGGCGGGATTTTCCGGCTCGATCTGGAAGCTGTAGTTGCCCTGAATCTTCACGGTGTATCCCTGCTCTTGAGCATACTTAGCGGCCACGGCGTTGTAGACCGCCTGACCCCAGCGCTGGTGGTAGGAGGATGTGACGATGGTCATCGTCTGCATACCATACTGCCGCAGCATCTCCATCGTGTTTTGCGCGTTCTCGGCGGTTGTCATGGCTCGCTCGTCAGTGAGGATGCGCGAACCGTCAATGCCGCAGGTATTCACGAGGTAGTCTTTCATGAGGCCCGCCTCGGTGTGCTTCTCTGGATTGTTCTTGCCCGTGGGACCGCCGGAGCAGACCAACATCGTGCTGGGGAAGGTCCTAGCCGCAGCCGCGGCGGCGTTGCAGCGACCCTTGAGCTCCTCGGTCATCTCCCCATCCTTGAGCTCGTAGCCGAGCACCACAAAGGCATGGGTCGGACTATCCATGAGACCCTGTTGCTGCAGCTCAGGCGCAAGATCCTGTCCACTCCACATATAGAGCAGGTAGTTGGGATCGAGGTAGACGCGCCGCCAATGCTCCACGACGGAACGAGCAACCTGATACGTGGCGGGATCGTTGTTCGCGTGCACAACCTCGAGGTCTGGCTCCAAGGCGTCAGCAGCTCCAGTCTCGGGTGCCTCGTAAGCCTGAACCAAGTCGGTAAAGAGCTTTATGAATCCCTGCGTGTCTTCGAGGACCTCACCGGTCTCTGCCTTATTCGCTTCGTCAACAGTACGCGGGCCTGCGCATCCCGGTGCAGCGAAGCCATAGAAACACAGGGATAAGATAACAAAAATGCGAGCAAACATGTGGTTCTTCATCAGGGCATCCTTTCCGGCTACGTTCTTTTGCCGCCAACAGTTATATCACAGATGTGAAAATGCCGCATGGCAGGTCAGTGCCATTGTTAGACAAACGAATGCAATACTATTCGTTTATGAATGAAAGACTCGAATGGGAGCGAAGAGCTTCTTTCAGGTTTTGCGATGTCTCACGTGGTCAGAAGTGCGCTTTTTGTACGACAAAAATGAAACCGGACGAGTATCGGCTCGAAAAAACGCAGTTACCGAGACCTAGAGAGCCCTCCATACTTGGCAAATCCCGAATTCGTCGTACAATAAACGCACTTTCAGCCATTACCCGTCATCCAGCACACCCAATCCGCCCCCTTGGACGGTCCAAAGACGGTTTCGTTGCCTGCTCTAACGCCACTGCACCTGAGGCGGCATACCCTTTGCGTCGAGCGAGGAGAAATCTGGCACCAACGTCTCGATCCAATGGAACTCGCCATCGTACTCGTAGTGGTAGCAGATGCAATTGCCAAAGGGTACCGTGCCAGGCTCGGGATTCGGTACCACATTATGAAAGAGAATTACGCTGGAGCCGCCATGCGACACGGCGAGCACGCGACCACCGCCTTCCGCAATGCGCTCCAGCGTGCTTCGAAAGCGCGCCAGCGTCTCCTCCTCGCTCTCTCCGCCATAGGCCACGTAGAAGTCGCCGTGCGGAAAGCGCTCCAAGAACTGGTCCTTGCCCTCGAATGCACCGAAGTTCATCTCCTTCAGACCCTTGAGCCGCTCGTAGGCAGGCACGCTCCCCCACCCCGCTTCCATCGCCAGCTCAAGCGTATCGCAGCAGCGTTCGGACGTGGAGGAATACAGGCGGTCGAAGGTAAGGCCCTTCTTCGCCAGCATGCGTCCCGCAATGCGCGCCTGCTCGATGCCGCGCGACGTGAGCGGCGAGTCGCACCAGCCCTGCGTCTTGTGCTGGACGTTAAAGAGCGTCTCTCCGTGACGGAGGATGTAGAGGGAACAGGTCATGGCATGTCCTTTCACGCACGCTGGAAACAGGCACCTTGCACGTGCACATGTTACAACTATCGGTATCTATCGTGGAGCTGGGGACATGGAAGGGGGGGGGGACTGTTTTTGTTCCACCGTCCCCCGTTCAGAAATCGTCACACGTGGGTCCGAACGAACTCGTCGACGATTGCGAGCACGTCCGGCGTCCAGAACGCCGGCCCGCCGTGATCGGCACCACGCAGCAGGTAAAGCTGGCATTCATGACCAGTCGACCGAAGGTGCTCATACAGGTAGACGCTGCACTTCGTGTTGACGACGCGGTCCTTCGTGCCGTGAACAATGAGGACAGGGACGATGCTGGTCTTCTCGTCTATGTTGCACTTGACCGTCAGGAGTTCGCGTGCCTCGCGGTCGCGGTTGAGATCGATGCCTCCCATGATCATGCCCTCGGGCGAGGTGCTCTCGTTGTGGTCGGGCGTGGTAGGATTCGAGTCCTCGAAGGTGAAGTCGGTCGAGCCGTAGTAGTTGACGATGCAGCTCACCTCGGCGGACGTGCCTGGGAATAGGTTGTACTCCGTGTCGTCGTCGTGCAGGATGCCTGCATAAGTCGCCGTGTGACCACCCGAGGAGTCTCCCATGACTGCCATGCGCTCGGGATCCACGGCATACTCCTCGGCATGCACACGCATGAAGCGAATCGCGTTGCGCGCGTCACGCACGGGGTCGGGGAACACGCCAATGCCGCTCTCGCGGTACTGGACGATGGCGACCACGTATCCCATGGCGGCGAGGCGGGCAATGCAGGGGAGGTTGGCGTACACGTTTTGGGTCATCCACCCGGATCCCTGCACGTAAACGATGCAGGGATACGCACGCGATGCGTTGCGTTCGGGCTTGGGAGCGGGGTTGTTTCGACTCGAAGGGATGAGAATCTGCAAGACGCGCGATACTCCGCCCACGCTCTGATACTCCACGTCGGGAACGTACCTCACGCCCGGCTCGTCACCCGTGGTCTCAAGCCACGTGGCACCGGGAACCTCCTCGTCAAAGGACGGGAACTCTTCATAGGTCCACGCTTTGAGCTCCATGTCAACTCCTTGTGTCGTTGGCCTCATGCAAGTTTGAATTATATACGATGTCGATTTCGTTTCCCAAACCCCTCGATGATGAGGCGCAGGCAGTGGGACGCGGCTGCGACGAGCACGGCGATCGCAGCGTAGCGCGCACACGTCAGCGCAAGTGGCACCGAGAAGTCCACGAACGCGAACTCGACCTGGCCGAGCAGATAAGCACCCATGTTCACCAGCACGAACGAATAGACGCCGTAGCAGGCTGTGGCGAACACCACTATGCGCCCAAGCCAAGTCGCAGCTGCTGATGACGCCGACCCCTTGGCCCGCGCCAGCCTCGCGAACCCCTTGAACTGCAACCCCGCATGCGCGAACGCAAACACGAAGCCCCAGTACGAGCACAACATGTGCGCGCGACGTGCCCAGCTTGCGCCCGGGAGTGCGGGCAAGAAGCCGAACGCATGCTTCGACAGCACGAGCGAGCTAGCGATTTGCCCGAGCATGCAGACGGTAAGCCCTACGACTGCCACGAGCTGCAGCACGCGGACGGCGTTGTAACGTCCTCGAAAGATTGCCTTGAACCACCTTCGGTTCAATACCACATGTGCCACGACGGCCACGAACAAGCCAATGCCAAGGTACTCATGCGGCGTCTCCTGGACGATTGCCGTCGCCATGACGGCGACGAACAGCACTGCCATGGCGATGTCAACGATGATGCGCGCCCGTGTCCTGCGTTGTTTCGCGTTGTTTGCCATGCTCCTCATCCATCCGCGCTAGTCTTGCGGCCCTTGCGAGTCAATCCAACCCTTCACTTCCCCGGGCATCTCCGAACCACCGGAGTAGTGTATCGAAAGCCCCTGGCCGACGTGCGCCGCGGGCGCCAGCTTCGAGATGGCGGCAACGCTCTGGCCGAGACCCCCTCCGCCATTGCTGCAGAAGGGCAGAATCGTCTTGCCGGCGAAGTCGTACGACTCGAGGAACGTGGCAATGGGCATGGGGATGGACGCCCACCAGTTCGGATATCCCAGATAAACCGTCCCGTACTGGTCCATGTCGTCGATCTGCGTGACGAGCGCCGGACGCGCCTGCTGATTCTGGTCGCGCTGGGCCTCATCGAGGCAGGTGTTGTAATCGCTCGAGTATGGATGCTCGCAGACGAACTCGACCGCTTCCACGCCTAGCTGACTGGCGACCTCCTTTGCGATGAGTTGCGTGTTGCCACTCCAAGAGAAGAAGACGACCAGCGGTTTTCCCGCCACCTTCCCACCCGAGGCGGCGCCACCGACCACGTCTTCGCGTAACACGGAACTTCTTGCCACCCGCATGCCGACCGACGGGCTCGAGCTCGTGGCGGTGAGCGACGCACGGTAGGCGGACCGCATGTTTTTGGCAAAGTCGTTCCACCCGCCTCCGCGGTTCACGCGCAGCTCGCCGCTTTCGGGACCTGTAGGGTTCTCGGTGGTCTTGGCATCGTAAGCGCCGTAGCGGTCCCACACCCATTCGGCCACATTGCCGTGCATGTCAAAGAGGCCCCATGCGTTGGGGGCGAAGGAGCCGGAGGCAATCGGTTCCCCTCGGTACACGCCGGGCTTCGTCTCGAGTACGTCCTGGTTGAAGTAGTTCCCCTCTATCTCGTAGGGGTAGTGCCCGTAGTAGTTCGCCTCTTCGGCGCTCGGCGAGTGATCCATGTTGAACGGCGTCGTCGTGCCGGCGCGGCAGGCGTACTCCCATTCGGCTTCCGTTGGAAGGCGGTAGCCAGCCGCGGCGCGGTTCCACGTTACCAAGTCCCCATCGATTGCGTACGCCGGCTCCAGTCCCGCCTCGGCGCTGAGCGCGTTGCAATATGCGACCGCCTCGTACCAGGTGATGCCGGCAATCGGGAGTTCCGAGGAGCCGCCGTCCTTTCCCATCAGCCTGTTGTAATCGGCTTGCGACACCTCCAAGGGCGAAAGGAAGAAATCGTCGACAGTCACATCGTGTTGCACTTCGTCCGCAACGCGCCAAGGCTCGTCTTCGGGGCTTCCCATCGAGAAAGTCCCACCGGTCACGAGCAGCAACCCATCTTCGACGGGCTCCGCATCGCCAACCTCCGCGCCGGGCAACGTCGCTTCCGCCACCGGTGAGGCGTCAGCACCGGAGGTCGTATCCTGTGATTGCCCAGCATTGCGCGGCGTCAACGAGCAAGCGGAAAGCACCGTCGTTCCGACAGCAGCCAACCCCGCCGTCGCGAACATGCGTCGCGTCATCATTCGCATGCGTCCCTCGCTTATTGCAGGCTCGCCAGCCAGGAGTCGACCTCCGACTCGGCCTCGCTGCGGTTGTTCTGGGCCGTCCCGCCCGTCATGGTGAGACCATCCGTGACGGTCGCGCCAGCGCACTTGCTCGCCAGCGTGGAGAACATGCCCGACTCACCGCTGCCCTCATGGGTGTTGAACGGCGAAATGGTCTTGCCGTTCCAATCGAGCGCCTCGATTGCGGTGTACACCGGCATGGGAAGGTCGCCCCACCAGCATGGGAAGCCGAAGTAGACCGTGTCGTAGCCCGTTATGTCGGGCATCGTCTTTAGCTCGGGACGAGCGCTTGCCCGTTGCTCTTCGAGGGCTTCGTCGCAGCAGTCATCGTAGCCTGTGGGATACGCCGTGACCCGCTCGATCTCAAACAGGTCGGCACCCGTCTTCTCCGCGATCATCTGCGCAAGCACCATGGTGTTGCCCACCTCGACCGTGCCTACGACATAGTTCTCGTCGGCGCGCGAGAACACGAGGACGAGAGAGTTGCCCTTGCCCGCTTCCGTCTGGGAGGTAGAGGCCGCGCTGTCCGTAGCTGTGGTGTCCGTGGTGGCCGTGCTGTCCGTAGCAGCAGTATCGGTAGCAGCAGCGTCGGTTGAAGATGAGCCCGGCGACGAACTCTCTGACGAACTCGACGCGGCTTCGGTGTTGCGGCTCTGCGAACATCCGGCAAGTCCTGTGGCTACTCCCACCGTCGAGATTCCAGCCAGCTGCAGGAACGTGCGTCTCGTAATGCTGCTATCCATGATCCTCTTCCTTCCTCAGAAGTCTTAGCGCTTGTTTATGCGGCATCATCGCTAATAACAGCTTGCAACTTAAACCATGGTTTAAGTCAAGAGACGTTATTGAAATCGCGAAAGCATCTCCATGAGCGGCGTAGGCGACAAGGTGACAGGT
>CACXDP010000320.1 GCA_902766445.1 uncultured Coriobacteriaceae bacterium | reverse complement strand
TATTCTACATGACGGCATAGGCTAAACGTACGCAAAAACAGCCCGTTGGTAGGTTTTGCGGCTGACGTTAACTGAAAAGCACGCCAGCCGCACTAAAGGATGCTTGTCAGTAGCTATCCGAGGAGCTCGATGAGCTCGATGAGCTGCTGGAAGAGTCGCTGCTATCCGAGGAGCTGCTGTCTGAGGACTTAGAGGAGCTGCTTGAGGAAGTGCTGCTGCTGTCCGAAGAGCTCGAGGAGCTGGAGTCGGAGTCGCTGTCGCTACTGTCTGAGGAACTCGAGGAGCTGTCCGAACTCGAGTCACTGTCAGATGAGCTTTCATCCGAGTAGCTGTCGTCAGTGCTTGGAATGTTGTTTGCGGACTTTTTCGCCGTGGGAAGGCCATAGTCCAAAAGCTCGCTTATGGTGACGAATTTGTACCCGTCAGCTACGAGTTGGGGCAGCGCCTGTTCGAGCGCGGCGACAGTCTGCGAGCGGTCTCCGCCGCCGTCGTGCATGAGGATGACGTTGCCCGATCCCGCCTTCAGAATCCTCTCTGCGATTACGTCGCTGCCGGGTCTGCGCCAGTCCTCTGTGTCTACATCCCAGCCAATCTCCGCATCAAGCAAGTCCTTCAGGTTGTCAATCGTATCGCCGTTGAAGTTACCGCCAGGAGCGCGCATGATGTGCTCGGGTTCCTCGCCAAGTACATCGGCGATAGCGTCGAAACCCTTCTCGACTTCATCGATCTGCTCTGATGCGCTCATGTAGCCGATGTTGGTGCCCTGTCCGCTGCCTGCGGCATGGTCATAGGTGTGCGTGAGCACTTCGCAACCCAGCTCGGCTTCGCGCTCGATCACGTCTTCCAATCCATCAATCTGCTGGCCGATGGTAAAGAAGGTCGCCTTGGCATTGTACTGCTCGAGGAGGTCCAGTATCTGATCGGTGGTATCGGGCCACGGGCCGTCATCGAAGGTCAAGGCGATGACCTTCTCGTCCGGCTTCGCACTGTAGATGACGTAACCCGCGTTGACGGGGGCCTTGGTGACCTCCTCGACGGTGATGCCCGACTGTTTGCCAGTCTTTGTGGTCTGCAGTCCGTCCTCGCCGTCGCTCAACAGATGAATGGATCCGTACCAGTATGCTTCGAAGCTGCGGTCTCCCTCGTCGGTCTTGAAGGGGATGGTCTCTTCCTTCTCGTCGTAGTCTTCCGTGGTGTCAGCGCCATCAGAAATCACCACCGTGCTATCTGGTGGAATCTCCTCATCCACGCCTATGAGGTTTCCGTCGGCCGTGGCGGAGCAGATGTCGCCATCACCCTTCGATAGGAGCGAGCCATCGACAGCCATTAGGTTTCCGGGCTTGGGTGCCTCGACGATGCCCTCCTCCACAAGCGTACGTGGCGTAGCACCGCGGGCGACCGTGACAGTCTTCTCACCAATTACCAGATGCTTGGTGGTGAGGTGGCGGAAGAGAAAGAACCCACTCACGCCAATCACCAATGCGGCGACGATAGAGATGGCGGCCATGCCTACGGGATTGGTGCGACGGCGGGTACGAATAGACTCCGAGTGGTTTCCGGCGGGCAGGGGTTTGCGTGCCTGTGGTGCTCGGGAAGAGCGGCGGGCATGTGTTGCCGAACCGCGCGGCGCACGGTGCTGGGGCGCCGATCTCCCACCTTGTGAGCGATGGTTTTTCGACGAGCGGGAAGGTGAGTCTGACTTGAGCGCGCGTTGCCCATTGGCCGGTTGCCGGCCTCTCCGATCTGTTGATCCTCGCGAGGTGCCGTCAGTTGCCACACGTCTGGTGCTGTCACCTGAGGGTCGTCTCCGCTGCCCGTTTGCGCTGCGTCGCGGCTGACCATCAGCTGCGCGTGCTTGCTGATTGGCTGGCCTTCTTCTCGCGCCGCCTCGATTCGACTCGTTGCGCTGGCTGGCATAGTCGCCTTGGCTGCGACGCGAGGCTTGACGCCTATGGCTACCTGATCGGTCGCCTGACTGCCGGTTGCGGGTACTGTCTTCGCTCATCTGGTCTCCTTTGTGGCTGCGTTGGGCTGCTGCGTTGGGCTGCGGTTGCGCTCGGACATGCAAATCATGACGTACGCCGCAATATAATAACCAATTCTTTGGCTGTAATACACCAAGTTACCCAGCGTTCACACCTCTACCAGCAAGATTTCACGCACTGCTCACCTCTTTGGCACGCGTAATGGATAGCCGTTTTCGTGTGCCAAGAGAGCGAGAATATCGGATGCCTCGTTTTGTGCTATCGTTCTACAATCTAAGTGTGAAATGCGAAAGAGGAGATACGACGATGGGTGACGCGCTGAAGAGACCGAGCAATCTGGCGTGGATGGTAGTGCTGGTGGCGTTCATTGCGCTGAGCGTGGCGAACGTGCTGTTGCTTTCGTCGTGCAGCAGTGAAAGCGATGAACAAACGGAGCAATCGCAACAGTCCACACAGCAGCAGCAGACCAGTGAGGTGCAGCAGACCGAACAGGCGTCGGAAGCCACCGTGACCCAGACCGAGCAGGACGCGACGGCATCGAATGGCTCTGCAACGAGCAACAACGGCATAGACTACCTCGTGCTAGTTAACAAGACCCATGAGCTCGACCCAAACTGGGTCAACGAGATCGAGCTCGTTGAGGCGACCAACCAGCGTGGGAACACCGTGGTGGTGGAAAGCGAGGCGCTTGCGGCGTTTGAGCAGATGCAAGAAGAGCTTGCGAGTGAGCTTGCACCCCTCAACGCCACCATCGACCTCAACTCCTGCTACCGCAGTCGCGAGAAGCAGCAGGAGATCGTGGATACGTTCACGGTGGACTACGGTGAGGACTACGTAGAGCAGTACGTAGCACAGGCGGGTCACTCCGAGCATGAGACGGGCCTAGCCCTCGATGTGATACCCATAGTGGACGGCGTCGAGCTGCTTACCAACGACGAGATGCTTGCCCAGACCGAGCTTTGGGACATAGTGCACAACACGATGCCGAAGTACGGCTTCATCCTGCGATATCTGCCCGATCAGGAGGCCATCACCGGCTACCAGTACGAGCCGTGGCACCTACGCTATGTGGGTACGCCCGCCGCGCAAAAGATTGCCGATTCAGGCCTCACCCTCGAGGAGTACCTCGGAGAGGCGTAAGGAAGGGCGCACGTGATAGTCGTGCGTCCCGCCGGTTTCGTTGATCAGACCATCAGCCCGTTCAGTCCAACTCCGCGTCGACGAAGTGTGCTCGCTCTTGTGGATCAAAGAATAGTCGCGAAACACGACTGGATCCCACGTGATTGTGACTGGCGAACAGTATCGGAATCACGGGAAGGTCATCGCCAATGCGCTTGCTCACCTCAAGATAGGCCTTTGCGCGACCGTCTTCGTCGACAACACTGCGCGCTGACAACAAGGCGGCGTCCACATCTGGATTGTCGTAGTTTGAGAGATTGTCCGTGGAGGTCGAAAAGAAGAGGGGGTAGAGGAAGTTGTCGATCGTCGGATAGTCAGCTACCCAACCATAGCGTATCAGCTGGTAATGCCCGCTTTTTGCGGCGTCGAGGAACGCCTCCCACTCGATTGAGGACTGCCTGACCTCGATGCCAATCTTTTGCAGATCTTCCGCCACGAATGCCATGATGTCTTCATGACCTCCCCCGGAGTTGAAGAGCAGGTCCAGTTGCAGGTCGCGCATTCCATCGTTACGTTTTGGATGGGCATTGTCGAGCAGAGCTTGTGCTGTCTCCAGATCATACCGACAGTACTCCCACCCAGAAGACGAATCGTCGTCAATGCTTGGAGGTATGATTCGGTCAGCGGGAAGATATGTGCCTCCAAAGATTGTGTCACAGATGCGCTGACGGTCGATGGCTAGGGAAATAGCACGACGAACGTCTACGTCTTGCATGACCTTGTCTTTGCAGTTGACAGCTAGATAGTACGCGCTGCACTCCGGTCCGGTGAGGACTTGTTGTCCAGGCGTGACGGTGTAGCCGTCTTCGGCAAGGCCATAGTTCAAACTCAACTCGCCAAAGCGTCCGGCTGCTATGGGTACGAAGTCCACGTGGCCTTCTTCAAACTCGCTGAAGGCCTGTGCGGGATTGGGGAGTATGACAAAGTCCACTCCATCGAGGGTGGGTTGCGCACCATGGTAGTCCTCATAACGCCTCAAGCGAATGTGCTGACTGGGGACCCACTCGCCATCCATCTGGAAGGGACCGTTGCCAATTGGGGCCATGGTGAATCCTTGAGGGTTATCGAGCGCAGCCTCTGGAACGGGAGCCAAAGCGGGGTGTGCGCAGATGAAGGGGAAGTCGGCCATGGGATGGGCCAATGTCACCCTAAGCGTAAGGTCATCTGGCGTCTCGACACCAGATAACTCCGTGGCCGAACCGTCAAGCATCTGTATGCAGCCCAAAACGGGTTTCAAGTGATAAGCAATCGCGGATACGGGACGCATGGTGGGATTGCAGATGCGTTCCCACGCACGCTTGAAGCTCATTGCTGTCACGGGCTCGCCATTGTGGAAGGTCGCGCCCTCGACTAGTCGAAAGACGAACTCGGTGGCATCGTCATTCGCCTCCCATGACTCAGCTGCCTTGCCCACGAGCTTTTTGGTCTCCCAGTCGTACTCGACGAGCGTATCAAACAGACTTATTGCGACTTGGTATCCAGAAGACTCTTGCACGGTGTATGGGTCGATGGAAATGGGATTGTTGATGTAGAAACGCAATGTGCCTCCACTGCGTGGAGTGTCGTCTTGGCCTTCACTTATAACGTCTTCTGTCTGTGGTGTGCAGGCCATGAGCGTAGAGATAACAGTTGCAGTGAAGCCACCACACACGAGGTTGCGTCTGCTTATCATTGTGGCATCATCCTCTCATGCGCTCGGAAGCGAGTGCGATGCAAAACGACGCTGTTTCTACCAGCGCATTCCTATACAATAGCATGCAGTTAATCTTTCGTGCAGGTTTGAGGGGACGCATATGGAACTCCGAGTGGCGGTGTGTGAGTCATTGCGCGAAGGCGGCGGCATAGCCATCCTATCTCGTCCGCATCGTTTTTGCGCGTACATCATGGACAAAGCTGACCCCGACTCGCCTCTAGTGAACGTGTTCATGAATAACTGCGATTCGGAATATTTGAAGTTTTTTTCTGACATGGCAAAGGACTGCACGCGAGACAATGTGTTGTCGACCGTCAATCGAGCCACGGCTTTGTTGGTGCAAGTGCGCTGGATCAATCTCATGCCAGCTCGACGTTTGACATGTGAGATTGCCGTCGGCGTATGTGCCCATCTTTGTGTAGTGCCCCCTGAAGAGGTCCTAAGTACGATACGCGAAGAGATTGACTGGAATGACTCCGTTTGGAAGCAGGATGATTTTCCGCCCGACGATTTGCGTGAAGGGGGACGTAGCACACGCACAAAGAATCTCACAGGGGAGGATAGAGAGGCGGATACCGATGAACTGAAGCAGATATCTGGAGGGGGAAGCATCGCGTCGTCGATTGCTGGGAAGACCGGTCAGAACGGTGTAACCACGGCATACCAGTTTACGCCGAAGCACAATATTGGAATGGTCGCTGCGGTTGCGCTCATTGCATGTATCGCGGTGGCTGGAATGCTGTTTGCTTTCTGGCCGCGCACGGTTACCCAGCCGCCAGAGCCCCCTGATCCCGGGTCGTATGATGGTGGCTCCGGGAAGGGAGGGGGCTCTGAAGAAGAACCGGATGAGGGTGTTGAAGAAAGCGAGACGGTCTCACTTGTGGGCACGTGGTCGCCTATATCAGTGAACGTAGGCGCAGAGGACACATACGAGTCGCGCTTGCGCCGCGCTAGGGAAGGCAATCTCATACTGCGTGATGACGGTACAATGTCGCGGTCTCTGTTTCCGGACGTGTTGGAAGGCTCGTGGGAGAGTATAAGCGATTCCTCAGCGAAGCTATCTCCAAAAGAGGGGAAGGGAATCTTGGCATCTTGGAATGCAAAAGATGTGGCAAACTCACTCACCGCATCATATGATGGCGAGAGCCTGAGCGTGACGTATGGCGACGGAGTCTCGGTAACCTACGAACGAGAGGCTCGGTATTTTGAGACCGACGAACTCCTGGGCCTTTGGGAGATTGTAGAGCTTGCGCGAGATGGTGTCATACAGTACGGACAGGACGTGTTTGACAGGGACCGAACGAAGGGTTGGTACACTGAGTACCTCGAC
>CACXDP010000319.1 GCA_902766445.1 uncultured Coriobacteriaceae bacterium | reverse complement strand
TGGGTTGGTCATGTCAACGTTTACGGATTTGTCGCGCATCAACGTGCGCGGTGGTGATGGCGGCGCGGGATGCATGTCGTTTCGGCGTGAGGCCTACGTTCCCAAGGGGGGTCCTGATGGGGGAGACGGAGGCAACGGGGGCAATGTGGTTCTCGTGGCTGACCCGCAGCTTTCGTCACTGATTGACTACCGTTACAAGCACCACTTCCGCGCGGAACGCGGCACGCATGGGCAAGGTGCCCGCAAGCGTGGTCGGGATGGCAACGACCTCGTGCTCCGTGTGCCGGTAGGTACCGTCGTGCGCGAGCTCGACGTCGCGACGATGGAACCGTCCTTCGAGATAGCCGATCTCATCCATCCCGGTGAGCGAGTTGTCGTGGCTCCGGGTGGCATCGGAGGTCGTGGCAACATCCACTTCGTGACCTCGGTGCGTAGAGCCCCCGCCTTCGCCGAGAAGGGCGAGCCGGCAACCGAGCACTGGATTGAGCTTGAGATGAAGCTTATGGCCGACGTGGCCTTGGTGGGCATGCCCTCAGTGGGAAAGAGCTCGTTGATCGCTCGTATCTCAGCCGCTCGTCCCAAGGTCGCCGATTACCCCTTTACCACGCTCATTCCCAATCTCGGTGTCGTGCGTGCCAAAGACGGACGCTCCTTCGTGGCGGCAGATGTGCCGGGACTCATCGAGGGGGCAAGCGAAGGCAAGGGACTTGGACATCGCTTCTTGCGTCATATCGAGCGCACAGCCCTCATCCTGCACCTCGTGGATATGACAGGCGGCTACGAGGGACGAGATCCGGTGGAGGACTATCGGACCATCAACGACGAACTGCTTGCCTATGCGCAGGAACTTGCAGAGCGTCCGCAAATCGTGGTGGCAAACAAATGCGATATGCCGGACGTCGAGGAGCGCATAGAGGAGCTGCGAGAGGCCGCCGAGCAGGACGGCAAGCCATTCTTTGCCATATCGGCACTTACCGGCGAAGGTATCGATGCGCTCGTCGCGCAAACGGCAGAGCTTGTCGCCGAGTTGCGGGCAGAGGCACAGGCTGAGTCAGATACCCTGTCAGTCGATGCGGGAGCGGTGTGGGAGCGTCGCCGCGAGCGTCGCGACCGAGAGATTCGCATCGTGCGAGAGGACGATGGCTGGCGCGTCTCTGGTACCGACATCGAGCGGATGGTGGTGCAGACCGACTGGGAGAACGACGAGGCCGTCGACTATCTGCAACTTCGCTTCCAGCGCCTCCGGTTGGAAGACCTGCTGCTCAAGGCTGGTTGTAGGCAGGGTGACGAGGTGCGCATCCTGGGCTATGCCTTCAGCTTCGAGACGACGCCAGGCAAAGCCTCTGACGTCGTGAGTGGAGGCATGGATAGCGACGACTCGGACGGTGTGGTGTCGAGCGACGAGAGCGAGGCGCAGTAGCATGTCTATGCCAGAGCAGTTCGAAGGGCTTGTTGTCGTAAAACTCGGTACGTCCACACTCACAAATGGCACGCAGACCATCGACCAGGACTACATCGCTGATCTGTGCAAGCAAGTGGCGCAGCTCAGAAAGGAGGGCGTGCCGGTCGTAATTGTGACGTCAGGTGCGGCTGCTGCTGGGCGCAAGCGGCTTGGAATCGAGCGGCGTCCCTCGGACATCCCTACGCTGCAGGCATGCGCAGCCGCGGGGCAGGCCCATCTGACCGAAATATATGCGACCGAGCTTGCGCAGTGCGGTATCGCGTGCGGGCAGGTACTGCTCACACGTCGTGACGTAGTCGATCGAGAAGGTTACCTCAACGCGCGCAACACCCTCATGCGTCTGCTCGACCTCGGGGCAGTGCCAGTGGTTAACGAGAACGATACCGTGAGCGTCTCGGAGTTTGCCTTTGGTGATAACGACATGCTAGGCGCAATCGTGGCAGCGCTGTTGGGAGCATCGCTCTATGTAATCCTCTCGGATGTTGAAGGACTTTACACGGCGGATCCAGGCAAAGATCCTGCCGCAGAGCTCCTGCACGAGGTTACGGTCATTGACCGTCGCATCGCTGCCATGGCAGGCGGAGCTGGCTCTGCGGTCGGTACGGGTGGTATGGCGTCGAAGCTGCGTGCTGCTCGCTGCATGCTGGCGGCAGGCATTCCTCTCGTAATATGCCAAGGCAGGAGACCGCAGGTGGTCGTCGACGTGGTGCACGGGGGGCGTGTGGGGACGCGCTTTGCAAATGCGGACGGCCCGGTACATGGAAGCGGTCGCAAGTTGTGGATTGGCCTTGCGGAGGTGCCACGGGGTACCATTACGGTTGATGCTGGTGCCGCATGTGCGCTCATACATGAAGGGGCTTCGCTTCTGCCAGTGGGAGTGCGTAGGGTCGTAGGAGTCTTTGCGGAAGGCGACGTGGTGAGCGTCGAGGATGCGGACGGTCTTGAGATTGCGCGCGGTGTCGTTCGCTACGACAGCGAAGACATGGACCGAGTGCGCGGCCTCAAGCTCGACATCGTGGGTCGCTTCTTGCCCGATAAGGAAGGCCAGCCAGCGATTCACCGCGACGAGATGCTCGTCTTTTAATGAGTCATGGGTGATAAGCATATGAGGGCAACCTCCTTTTTGTACCTCAATCCCTACGGGCGGGGATTGCGTGCATCTGATGGGCGTGTATAATCGCTGTGAAGTTGCTCGCGCATGGCGAAAGGGAGGGATGCATCGTGGACATGATGAGTCGTGACTTGCCTCCCCTTGGTGAGAATCCGGACGTGATCTATCGCATGGGTATCATGGGTGGGACATTCGATCCCATTCACAACGGGCATCTAGTCGCTGCGGAGCAGGCGTTTGATGACCTTGGCCTTGACGTGGTGGTCTTCATGCCGGCGGGAAGTCCTGCCTTCAAGCAACACAAGCAGGTCACTTCGGGCGAGGATCGCTATGCCATGACGTTGCTGGCCACATCGGACAACCCCCATTTTTTGGCAAGCAGGTTTGAGGTTGATCGCGAGGGCGTTACCTACACAGCCGAGACCCTCGAGCTGTTGGCATCGGCATATCCCCCCAATGTCGAGCTGTACTTCATAACTGGAGCCGATGCCATAGCCGAGGTCGTCCATTGGCGTGATGCGCACAAGATTGCTCGGCTTGCGCATTTGGTGGGAGCTACCCGTCCGGGATATGATCTCGCGCATGCCCGCGAAGCGATACGACAGTCTGAATATGAGTTTGACGTCACCTATCTGGAGGTACCTGCGCTTGCCATATCATCCAGCTATCTGAGGGAGCGTGTGACGGCGGGGCAGAGCCTGCGATATCTCACTCCCGATCAGGTGACCGGATACATCCACAAACATCGGTTGTATGGCGTGCGTCCCAGACGCTATGGCTCATCGGAGCTCATGGACGCATAGACATGCTGGAAAGGCGACGGTGAGGGAGGTTTACATGGCACATAGGACGAGGAGTAAGGATTCGTGGATGCCCGCCAAGAACGAGCCCGTGGATTATGAGCCATGGCAGCGCCTCACCCTTACGAGAGTGGAGGCTGACACGCGCTCGCAGTTGGCATCCAAGCCTCGCAGGCTTGCCCATTCGATCTCGGTGGCTCGAATGGCGGAGCATTTGGCGGTGCTGTATGGGGTTGACCCGTATCTGGCTCGGGTATCTGGCCTGCTCCACGATTGGGACAAAGCTGTTCCTTCGGATGAGCTCATCGAACGGGCTCGTTACTTCGGCATCGACCTTGGGGTGCCCTTGGAATCCGTAGAGCCCTTGCTCCATGGCATGGTGGCTGCGCGTGAGCTCCCCCAGCGCTACCCGCACCTTCCCCGTGAGGTTTGGCATGCCATCGACTGTCATACGTCAGCGGCAGAGGATATGGGTCCGCTTGATATGGTGCTCTTTGTTGCCGACGGAATCGAACCGCTTCGTCGGGCCTCTGAGGGCATCACACAGACGAGGTCGCTCGTCGGCAAGGCGTCACTTGAGGATTTGTTTTGGTGCGCCTTCGTAGGCGGCATCGTATATGTCCTCGAGGGAGGACGGTATCTGCTACCTCGCACCATAGACATCTATAACACCTTGGCCCAGAGCCGCGCACACAAGCGTGAGCTGGGTATCAACTGAAAAGGAGGCAAGCATGGCAGTGACTCCATTGGAGCTCGCGCGCATCGCGTGGAAGGCGGCAGATGACAAGAAGGCCACCGACATAGTGGTGCTCGACCTCACCGAGATTTCAGACGTATGCGACTACTTCCTCATCTGCACGGCAGTCAATGCCCGCCTACTTGATGCCGTCGTGGAGGAGATCGAGGAGAGGGTTCGCGTCAATGCTGGCATCAAGCCGTTGTCACATGAGGGGCGGGCTGGTGCGAGCTGGATATTGCTCGATTATGGCTCACTTGTCGTGCATGCGTTCTTGCCTGAGGCCCGTGACTACTATCGTCTGGAACGTCTGTGGGGTGACGCTCCACAGCTCGACATGAACCAGTGAACGTGGGCGTGCGATTAGACATCTCAGGACTTGTCAGGGCTCTGGGACGATAGTCTAAAGTCCCTCCCGTAGGTTATGGCATTCTTGCCGAAGCGTTCACGCAGGCGGTCGGTCACCTCAACGAGCGCCTGTCTGTCATCTTCCTTCTCTTTGACTTCTTGCTGGGCAAAGAGCGAGAGTTGTTCGGGTATCTCGCCGAACGAGCTGATGCCGACACCCACGAGACGCACGGGCGTTCCCTCGGACCACAGCCCATCGAGCAGCTCGCGTGCGACCGGACCGAAGACACGCTCATTATTGGTGGCCTGCGTGAGCTGCCGTTGTGCGGTATGCGTGTGAATGGCGTCGAACTTAAGCTTGAGCGTGACTTGCGAGCCCTTGAGACCTTTTGCCCTCAGACGGGAACCAACCCTCTCGCTCACGTTTCCAATGGCCGCATCGAGTTCTGCCCGTGTCGTGAGGTCGTGCACAAAGGTGTGCTCGTTTGAAACGGACTTCGGCTCCTCATGGTCCGTCGCATCGCGAACTACGCTGCGTTCACGGCCTTGTGCCCTCAACAGCATACGGGGGCCGCTGACGCCAAACCAACGTTCCATGTCACGCGGGTCTTGTGCGGCGAGTTGTCCAAGCGTGCGTATGTGCATGGCGGACAATGACCGCTCGGTGGACTTGCCGATTCCCGAGAGCGCGCGAACGGGAAGTGGTGCTAGGAAGGATGCCTCGGTACCTGGTGGTACCACAGTGAGTCCACGTGGCTTCTGTCGCTCTGAGGCTATCTTTGCTACGGTTTTGTTTGTCCCGAGACCAATGGAGCAGGTTACACCGAGCTGTGCCACACGCTCGCGTATGCGCTCGCAAACGGCGATGGGGCTTTCCCGGTCGTATCTGCCCGGAGTCACGTCAAAGAACGCCTCGTCTATGGAAACCTGCTCCATACGCGGTGTCTCGTTGAGAATGATGGACATGACGGCATTGCTTACTTGCCGATATCGCTCGAAGCGCGGACGTGCCCAGACGGCGTGCGGGCACAGTTGCAGGGCTCGTGACGAGGGCATCGCCGAATGGACGCCGTACCTGCGGGCCTCATAGCTTGCCGTGGAGACGACGCCACGGGCGTGGGGTGATCCGACTATCACCGGAAGGTCACGCCATTCCGGGTGGTCAAGCTGCTCCACCGAGGCAAAGAACGCGTCGAGATCCATGAGCCCTATGGCCGGCCCACTCCACTGGTCGATATGCCCGGCTAAACCATCCATGGCTCACACTGCTATGCGCAGGGGAGGTAAGCGTGGAAGGTCGTGCCTTCCTCTTCGCTGCTCGTTGCCACTATGTCCCCACCATGTGAGGTGACGATGCCTTTAGCAATGGCTAGGCCTAGGCCGAAGCCACCAGCCTTCGTCTCGCGTTTGCGCGCCTTGTCAGTGCGATAGAACCTGTCAAAGATATGGGGGAGGTCTTCGGGATCGATTATCTGACCTTGGTTGTTGACCGCGAGCTGACAGTTCCTGCCCTCTCTAGAAAGCCGTACAGTGATGGTGGATCCGCTTTTCGCGTATTTGCAGGCATTGTCAATGAGTATCTTTGCCAAGCGTTCCAGCCACTCGGAATCGCCCATTATGTGAATGTCGGGAGTTACGTCGTCCTCGATGAGGCAGCCGCGCTCGAAGGCAATGGCGTCGAATTCGAGCGCGGCACCACTTACGAGTTCCGAGAAGTCTACATCGACGCGTTGCATGATGCCTTTGGTGCCAGATGAGCTTTCGTCGGTGCGCGCAAGCTCGAGCAGCTCCTCAACGAGGTTCTTCATGTGGGCTGACTCGTCTGCAGTACTCTCAATCCATCGCTTGCTTTCATCAGAGATGGAATCGTCCTTGGCGAGAATCTGAGTGTTTGCGATGATTACCGCTAGAGGTGTCTTGAGCTCGTGTGATGCGTCCGCCACGAAGCGACGCTGCTGCTCCCATGCTCTCTCCACGGGCTTTAGGACCCATTTGGAGAGGCCTATCGAGATGGCGAGCAGCGAACACATGGCAAACGCCGTGATGCCGAGGTATCTAACAGCCAGTTTTTGCAGGGTATAGAAGCTTGCGGAGGTATCGGCAATCACCACGCGCCACGCGCCGTCGTCAAACTGGGCACGTCGCCAAGCTATGTGAAGCGTTTCATCCGTGCCCCGATCTGACTTGCCGGTGAGGGCGACATTGAGAATCTCGGTGAGAACTTGGCTGTCGATGTTGACCGTGCTGTCGTTTACACTCACGATCACACCGGCCTTGTTCACGTCAACCGAGAGGATGAGCATGTTTGGGCCTTGTCGCGTGAAGCCGTTTTCGTCTGCTATGAGCGGTCGTCCGCGCAGGTCGCCGCGGAGACTTCGCTCAAGGGCTTCATCGGTGATTTCGCGCTGGGTCTGCCAAGCAGAGACAAAGCTAGTGCCGAGTACAGAAACGAGCACGATTCCGACGAGCGTCATAATAATGACAATGAACTTAATTCTCAGAGAGCGTAGCATTTAATCCCAAGTCCCTTCCGTGCTATCGTCGATCCCATAGTCCTAGGGATTCAATGCCACGCCTCGTGCGTGAAAGACTCTCTGCCACAATTATGCTGCAATGAACGAATCGTGGCACCGACAGGGCTACTCGATGACCTCCAGCCGATAACCTAGCATGCGCAGGGTGGTAATCTGCACGCTGGACTGCAGGTGCTTCATCTTTTTACGCAGGAAGGAGATGTAGGCCTCCACTGAG
>CACXDP010000318.1 GCA_902766445.1 uncultured Coriobacteriaceae bacterium | reverse complement strand
GCGGGCCACCATGGGTCAAAGACCGTCATCCTCATCGACGAGTACGACGCGCCTCTCATTGGCGGCTACCTATATGGTTACCGCGATAGGATCGTATCGTTCTATCAGGGGTGGCTCATCGTGCGGGTGGTCGTGCCAAGCGAGGAGTCTCGTCGGGTGCTGTCCTCCAGGCTGCCCACGCAGTCCATGCCACCCTCCTGGCAAGTCTCAGGCGTCGGTGTCAATCCCGGTGCGGACTGACGCCGTGCGAGCGTCGTTATGATCGCGCGTTTGATGAGCGGTCATGCGGAACCTTTACTTTGCCGTGAATGCTTCTAAAATACCTTTACTCAAGAGTCTCACTTTGGTACAAAATGTAAAGGTTATGGAGAAGGGAGAGGTAATGATCTCATATGACGGACTGTACGAGCAGTTGAGCCGCAAGGGGATCAGGAAAACCGACCTGACGACGGAGATTGGGATCTCCTCCCGCACGATCGCGAAGATCGCCAAGGGAGAGAGGCTGTCTAGCAGGACGCTGCAAAGGATTGCCGATTACCTGGGGTGTGAGGTTGGCAGTCTTTGCAGGGAGAGGTCTGAGAACGCGATCCTGCAGACCCTGCGGGAAGAGAAGGAGGCAAGGATCTCAGGCGGCCTTTACCATGAGCTCCAGGTGAGAATGACCTACAACTCCAACCACATCGAGGGAAGTAGGCTTACGGAAGACCAGACGAGGCTGATCTTCGAGACGAACACGGTCTATGCGGGTGACGGCATCCCGGTCGACGACATTCTGGAGACGGTTCATCATTTTCGCGCCATCGACTACGTGATCGATGCTGCGGAGGAGGAACTGACGGAGGATGTCATCAAGCACCTACACTACATCCTCAAGCACGATACAAGGGACTCCACGCTGAGCTGGTTCGCGGTTGGCGACTATAAACGCAGGGCGAACATGGTCGGCGGACGGGAGACGGCCAGACCCGAGGACGTGCCCGCCAGGATGAGGGCACTGCTGGGCGAGTACAACGCCAAAGCCGAACCTACCATAAATGACGTGATAGCGCTCCATGCGGAGTTTGAGCACATCCACCCCTTCCAGGATGGCAATGGCAGGGTCGGGCGGCTGATTGCCCTGAAGGAGTGCCTGCGTCACGACATCATCCCGTTCATCATCGAGGACAGCAAGAAGCATTTTTATTACCGAGGACTGGCTAAGTGGCGTAACGAAAGAGGATGGCTGTTAGACACCTGTCTGGATGGGCAGGACACGTTCGTCCGGCTGCTGGATATGCTGGACGTACCGCACAAGTGAGCGCCACGGGAATCAGGGGGTGCATCGGTTTGACGGCAGAGCGCTCTTGCACCCGCGCGAGGGAGGCGAGCGTCTTGCCAGTGAGGCAGATCGCGTCACGCCCACATCCCGGCTGTCCGGCGCCCATCAGGGCGCTGCTTGTGGTTACGTTGTTGATGGGATATGCGGGATCGTGCTTTGCGTTGCGCTGCTGATAGCGGAGGCCGCTCGCTCGCGTTTTTTCTTCTTGGCCTACGCCCTCGCTGGCCTGACGGACGTGCTCGTAGGATGTGTGGCGAGAGGGGTCAACTCGGAAAGCGAGCCTGGGGCCAGGCTCGACAGCTTCGCCGACCTCGTTCTGGCTGTCGCCTGCCTGGCGAGGATGCCCGCCGCATCGAGGCGCCCAGACGCCTGTGAGCGTGGGCCGCTGCGATGGCACTCGTGAAGGCGGTGAACGTGGCAAGCGGCCTCGTGGTGGAGAAGCGCCTCATCGTGCCTCATGCCACTGCAGGCAAAATTGCAGGACTTGTAGCGTTCCTCGCCCCCTTTGCCATCATGCTCTTAGGCATCACTGCGTCGGCTATCGTCGCGTGCCCAGTGGCCATGTTCGCCGTGGTCCTGTTGGGGCACCTGAACAGGGGGGTGGGTTCCTTCGAACTGGCGGTTAGGGATTTGGCCGACGGCGGGATTTGGCCGACGGCGGGATTTGGCCGATGGGACCCGGCGAAGCTTCCGTCTGCGTCACACGTAGCCTCGTGCCTTAGAATGTGAGGGTTTGAGGCCAAGAACTGTTCCGGGGAGAAGGCATGGGAAAAGAACTGTCGGACATGACAATGGAGGAGCGCTGGGAGCTTTTTCCCATATTCCTCGTGGAGCATAACGAGACGTGGCGTCAGCAGTACGAAGAGATCGAAGGCCGTTTGATCGAGCTGTTGTCCGGCTGTGCGGTTGGGAGGATCAGCCACATAGGCAGCACCGCCGTAGACGGCATCTGGGCCAAGAACATCGTCGACATCCTGGTCGAGCTTCCGAGCCAATCAGAACTGGAAAAGGCGGCGGTGGTGCTCGAGCATTTCGGCCACACCATGATGTCGAACGAGAGGAAACGGATCTCCCTCAACTTCGGCTACACGAGGGATGGCTTCGCCGAGAAGGTCTACCACGTCCACCTGAGGCTCGTCGGTGACAACGACGAGCTGTATTTCCGCGACTATCTCAACGTCCATCCTCAGACCGCCAGAGAGTATGAGTCGTTGAAGCTGCGTCTTTGGAGAGAGTTCGAGCACAACAGAGACGCATACACCGAGGCAAAGACCGAATTCATCAGGACGGTAACCGCGAAGGCGCGTCAGGAGTACGCGGGAAGGTACTGAGGGCCGGCGCTCCATCTGCCAATGCTGAGACGCCCAGTGTAGGCGGTGGTGAGCTGCCCGACGTCGTCGTGATAGGCGGCTTCCTCGTGTGATGCGGGGAAGTGGCTCCTCTTTGTGTACCCGCGCAGGGACGACTGTGCGCTCCGCCTCGCGAGTTGCAAGGCGGCCGCGGATCTCGTGGGGGTGCTCAAGGCCCAGAGGACCGAACGGCTCCCCACGGTGGAGCTCCGTCCTGCAGTCGATTCCGTGATAGCACAGCGACGCTCGACTCGCCTGTGCTTGCTTGTGGTCTGGTCCTGATCACCCTCCAATTTATTCGATTTGTATTATTTGTAGGGTAAGGAGTGCGGACCGTGTCAATGCTCGAAGAGGTGCTCGTCGAGGAATATGAGAGGTTGGAGAGGGCATCACGCGCCCTCGCGGCCGAGCTCGCTGGCCTCCTGCGCGGCAGCGTGCGCGAGGGACTCGCCCGACGCAAGGTGGTCGAGGCGCTCAAGGAGCAGGAGCGGTCGTGCAGGCAGATCGAGAAGGCGCTGGAAAGGGGGTTCGCGGATGAACACGCAGGGGCGTGAGCTAGTCGCAAGGATTCGTCGTTGCAACAAGGTCCCTGCCATTGAGGCCCATGACCTGAAGCCCGTGGTCGGTGAGGTGATTGGTGACCGCGAAGATGATTGAGGGAAACGCGGCCTTCGCTGTGGGCTTTGGTGCGTTTGGCTGCCGTGACCGT
>CACXDP010000317.1 GCA_902766445.1 uncultured Coriobacteriaceae bacterium | reverse complement strand
GGGATTTCCCTGCGCGTTATCCACCTGTGGCTTATCGTGGTCACGATGGTGATGTCGGTGGCCATGGTGTACTCCACCGTCCGGTTGTCGTCGAGCTTCACGCGGGTGACGGACGCCACGGAGGAACATCTGGAGCTGGAGAAGGCTGCGTTGGAGCTCATGGACGCCTCGGACTACCTTACGGAAAAGGTGCAGCGCTTCACTATAGGCGGTGACAGGCGCTTTATGGACGATTACTTCGAGGAGGCGCTCGAATCGCATAGGCGCGAAGAGGCCCTAGACAAGATGAGCACCGAGCCGGAGGCGGATGCTGCTCGAGAGAAGCTCGAAGAAGCCATGGACGCATCTGTGAAGCTGATGGATCAGGAATACTACGCCATGCGGCTGGTGGTTGAGGCAAAGGGTTACATGGACTGTCCTCAGCAACTGCACGACGTCGCCTTAAGCGAAGAGGACGCGGGGCTTTCGTCGGAGGAGAAGATGAATCGAGCCACGGAGCTGGTCCTTAACGATGACTACTACGATCAAAAAGACCGCGTGAGGGCGAGTATGCAGGAATGTCTGCAGGAGATAGAAGAGCTCACCCGTGGCATTGAATCCGCGGAACTTGACGAGCTGCAGAGCGACTTGAGAATGGTGCGCGTGTTCATTCTGCTTCTGGTTGCGACGATACTCTCTATGGTATGGCTTACTGCGCGGTTGGGTATCAACCCGGTGCTTCGCGCGGTTGACCGCATCAAGGCGGATAGCCCCATTCCCGAGGTGGGGGCGAACGAATTTCGCTATCTGGCGCAGGAGTACAACAAAATGTACACGGCGTACAAGAGCAGCATCGAACGGCTGAACTTCAAGGCGTCGCACGACGCGCTCACGGGCGTGTACAACCGGGCGGGGTATGAGCTGCTGCTCTCCAGTGTTGATTTGAGTAATACGTATATGCTGCTCTTCGATGTGGATGATTTTAAGAGCGTTAACGACACGTACGGCCATGAGGTGGGCGACCAGGCGCTGATTAAGCTCGCGTCGGTGCTCAAGAGCAACTTCCGATCCGATGACCACATCTGTCGTATAGGTGGGGACGAGTTCGTGGTGTTTATGGTGCATGCGAGCGGCTTGCAACAAGAGCTCATTTCCACAAAGATTGACCGAATCAACGACCAGCTTAAGCACTCGGACGAAAAGGTGCCGAACTTCTCCGTGAGCGTGGGCGTTGCCTACGGGGCAGATGCCGATGACGCCGAGAGCTTGTTTGAGCGGGCTGACGAGGCCATGTATCAATCAAAGAAGGACGGCAAACAGACCTATACGTTCTACCAAAAGGGATAGCTACAGAAATGTGCGGTAGTTGCGGACGCTTCTCTCAGACATGGATCTACCAGTGCATTCGCGGGCTGGAGGACCACCCGTAACGCTCCACGATGTGCGGGACCATCTGCAGTGCGTTGTTGAGTGTGGAGACGTGTGCGCTCGTCGGCCGTATTTTTGGCGGCGCCGTATACTTTCATACACGGCAATCGACCTCTGCGATTTGCGGAAGGGAGTAGGTCTCATGAGCTTTGTGGGAAATCTGCTCTGGCTGGTGTTTGGCGGTTTTCTCAGCGGTTTGGGTTGGCTGATTTCGGGCGTCATGTGGTGCATAACGATCATCGGGATCCCGTACGGCTTACAGTGCTTCAAGTTCGCGAAGGTGTCCTTTGTCCCGTTTGGCAAAAGGGTCGAGTATGGCGGGGGAGCGGTGTCGTTCCTAGTCAACGTCATCTGGCTCGTCCTCAATGGCTGGTGGATGGCGCTGGGCAACTTCCTGATCGGATGCTTGTGGTGCATCACGATTGTCGGGATTCCATTTGGGAAGCAGTTCTTCAAGATTGCCAAGCTTTCGCTTTCACCGTTCGGGTCAACCGTCGAATAGGCGATGCGTGGAGAATGGGGGAATGGGCAACCGTTCTGCCTGTAATGCTTTCTGCCATCCGCCTGGTGTAGATAGTCCGCAGGATATCGGAAGAGAGACGAGAACAGGTAGTCAAACTCCTCACTTAGCGGTGCCGGCGCTATCTTCCCCAGATGTCCTTGCATGCGTCTGGTGCATAGCTGCCTGACAATCGGGCATTGGACGTGCCGTTCGGGATGCCGGATGATGGTACCAACGAACAGCCTCGCACAGAAGGAGCGTGCCATGGAGTACACCACCCTCTCGAACGGCGTCAGGATGCCCATGCTCGGCTACGGCGTCTTCCAGATCGGCAACGCGGAGACCGAGG
>CACXDP010000316.1 GCA_902766445.1 uncultured Coriobacteriaceae bacterium | reverse complement strand
GCCTGCTTAAGGATGCGCTCGTACACTACGGGAGGCTTCTTGTTACGCGCGCGAGTGTCGGCAATACGCTTGCGGAAGGTCTTTACAATGCGAACGGAATCCTCGCAGCTACCCGTGCGAATCTTTTGTCTGAAGTGCTCCTCCTCAAGCGCATTGCTCCGAGCCTTGAAGGGGTCGATTGACATATCTGGATAACCGTCGATGATTCCCATCGCCTCATCGCGCGTGAGAATCGGCCTGAGCTTGTCGGCGCTTGCCAACGGAAAACTGATACGCATGGGATGGCGTTGACCGATAGGCAGCAGCTGGTATACCGCCATAGGCTCTAGCACCACATCCTCTACCTTGCAGACGCCTTGACCTGGATGCACGATGTACTGACCTACACTAAACATGGGCACTCCTCCCGATAGCCGGTTAGATTATACCACACGCCTAGTTGATTGTGCGCTTTTTGTGAAGGGACTCTAGCGCGAAATCAGTCCTTACAAATCGAGACAATCCATGCGACGAGGTTTTCATCTGCGGTCCCCGAACGCTCCGCAAGCACGTGTCCCTGCCCCCACACCGTCGTGAACGCGACATCAGATACGGCGTCAAGAGTCCCGAGCGCCAAAGCGAGGTTCGCTTCAGTACACAATGACGTGTCTGTCTGAAAGAGGCCCGAATTAATACGCCAATGCGCCGCAACCTTTGAGCTACCCGTCCCCTCGTACGACTCACACAGGAAGTACAGCGGATTAAACATACCCATGCGCGTTTGCATGCTTGTGCCCAGACCATCGAGCACATCGAGATCATCCGTCCAGTCCTTCGCGCAAGAAGCGGCATACCCCTTCGCCTTGCCATATTTCTCGCTGCCTTGGACGATGATGTCGCGCATCATGCTGCTGAAGTGCAACGACCCCGCATCCTCCACACCAAAGAGCTGGTTTTCCAGCGACGAGCGATCGATGGCATCGAAGGCACCGACATCCTTCGCCGCACGCTTGAAATGACGCACGAAATCACCCAGGCTTGTGATGCGCACAGTCCCACGCGTCTCGTTGAACGTAAGCCACCACGCGTCCGCATTGAGGTTGTTGACGTAATCGTTCTGGGTGTTGTAGACCACCGATTCGATGCGCGTCATACCATCCGAGTGGGTTGCATCACCCGTCGACACGCCTGCCGCCTGCGCGGAAGCATCACCCGTCACCATGTCCACGTCAGCCGTACCTGCCCCCGCAGTCTGTAGGCTAGGGTCACCAGGAAAGCTCGCATTCAGCACATGCTGTGGAGTGTAGGTATAAGGGAAGGGAGTGTTCTCAAAGAACTCAGTGGCACTTTTTTCAATCAGATCCAAGAGGTAAGCGTAATACGATCCGTCAGCAAACACCTCACCGGACGTCTCGTCAAGCGTCAAACGCTGACCGCTGGCATCAGCGAGACCGGCTTCGTTGACGTAAGCACCGTAGGCAATGGCCAAATCGTGGGATAGAAGCGCCGTCCACGTGTCGTCGGCGCGAGTGCCGTCATCTGTGTACTGGCCCATCATCCATTCGTATGAGGCATCGGCCGAGTCGAACGACGTCACGGGGCACCACGAGGCAGAAGCAAAGGTTGCATCGGAGAGGGGCTCACCCTCTGTGTCATGCGTCGCGGCACCAATCTCCTCCAGGTACGGCGTGTAGAGCTCGCTGTCGCCCGAGGCACCCATGACGGTGCTCAATCCGCCGCCCATACTGAAGCCGCAGGTACAAATCCTATCCATATCACCAGGAAGCACAGAAGCGTTGTAGCGTAGGAAACGCACCGCCGCCTTGAGGTCCACCGCAGGCCAGGGAACACCGCCCGCATAGGCACCGCCCGCACTGTCAAAGCCCGTGCTGCGCCCCCTGAAGCCCGCATACACGTACACGCATCCCGCAGAGAGATAGCTCTCAAGGCCAGTGGACCCGTAGTAGGCAGGACTTGCCTGAGCGCCGAGCGTTCCCGAGTTGATGGGCATCACCACAGGCGCGGTATGCGCAGTGAAGTTTCCCACACTCGTTCGCTCGTTGACGACACACGAATACGTGCGTCCGTGCGCCTCGGCTCTGAAATACGCTCCCGGGACAAAAATAGCCAACGTCTGCAAAGATTCCGAGGCAGGGTTCAGGCAATAAGGAATGCCCAGTTGGTAAAAGACGCTGTTCTCGGAATCGAACTTCCAAGCGTCCATGTCAATGGCAAGCCCCTTGAACTCGTCGAGGTCGACGTCGGGCTCGGAAGGTTCTACCTCTTCCTCAGAAGTCGTTTCGGCAGGCTTCGAGTCCACCTCCTCAGGCACGGATTCCGCATCCTCTTGACGAGCACAGGTAGTGAGCGCCAAAGCTGAGCCGATTGCCAGCATTGACATGAATTCTTTTCTTGTACAGTCCACAACGCCCCCTTGGCCTCATCGGTCGCAAACATTGTACGCGCGCACTTCCGCCGATTGTGCGAGTATGAAAAGGACACAGACACAAACCAGACGGGAGGCGACCATGGCAAGCGAAGACGGACTGCGGAGGCTAAGGCTAAGCTTCGAGGGCGAAGTACAGGGCGTGGGATTCAGATGGACTGCCCGCAAGGTCGCAAACGAAATCGGCGCAACCGGCTGGGTTCGCAACGAATGGGACGGCAGCGTGAGCATGGAACTACAGGGTACTGACAATCAGATAGCGCGGTTCTTTGGCATGATGAGCCATGCCTGGGGACGCTACCAACCAAGCTATGTAATTGCGGACAAGGAGGAGATTGCCGTCGTGGCTGACGAGTATAGCTTCCGCGTGCGGTTCTAGCACAAAAGCCCTATCAAAACATTTGGGGGACGGTCCCCTGGCACTCCTTGAAGGTCGCCAGGGGACCGTCCCCCAAACGTATCATCACGCTGTTGCGTAGCGACGCTGCGCTACTCCTCGGACTCGAGTACGCCGTAGACGACGGCGGCCAGAGCCGCGCCCAGCAGCGGACCGACGATGAATACCCACAGGCACTTG
>CACXDP010000315.1 GCA_902766445.1 uncultured Coriobacteriaceae bacterium | reverse complement strand
GAAACGCTGGGTAGCGCATGCCCTCCGGAGATACTCGATTCTCGCGATGCCATCCGTGCGGCATCGAGGACCGTAGAATCATCGCTTGAAGACGTGCAGGATTGTCTGACGAGGCTGTACTACAGTCAATAAGCGCAGCGCTTCTTATGGGCACACGTAAGGGGTCCTGTCCCTTCAAGGGGTCCTGTCCCTTCAAGGGGTCCTGTCCCTACAAAGGGGCAAGCCCTTTCGTGTGCCCTGCCGGAAGCTCCTCGGGCATCGACGACCTGACGCCTCGTGCGAGGCAAGGCGGTCCTGTCCGTACCTGCCTCCCACCATGTGGCGCGTTTTGCAGCTCGGGTCGAGGTGCCGAAGCTCGTAGTTCGCCGCCCAGAGACTCATCATGCGGCGCGTTTTGTGGCTTGGGTCGTGGGGATGCGTCGGATTGTCTACCTGCCTCGACGGGCGACGTCGGCCAAAGGAGCTGCGTTCCAAGTCGGGGAAGGCGCGCCGTGGATACGCGTCTCGCATTGTGCGGTGGCTATGGCGTCATAGGCGGCCATGCTGCCCAGCTTGTCGGACTTGTATTGGCTGGCTCGGTCGCGCGCGATGCCGAGACGTCCCGCCTCCTCGGCTGCGTCGATGTTTGCCCCGAGAAACAAGAACTCCCATCCCAGCGCACGTTGTTTCTCGATGAGCACTCTCACGTCTCGATAGCTCCGGTGCGTGCTGGCGTTCTCCATCCCGTCGGTGATGATGACAAACACCACGTGTTCCGCGCGATGGCTCGGGGGCAGGATTTCTTGTACCTTGATATGGTAGCGTAGCGCATCGCCGACCGCATCCAGCAACGCGGTGCAGCCTCCAACTTGGTAATCTTCCTGGGTAAGGGGACGTACGGTTTCAAGAGGTGCGCGATCGATCGCGACGGTGCTGTTGTTGTCAAAAAACACAATCGAGACGAAGACGTCACCGGGCAGCTCGCGGTTCTTCTGCAACGTGGAGTTGAGTCCTCCGATGGTGTCGGCTTCCAGACCATGCATGGACCCGCTGCGGTCTACGATGAATACGAGTTCGGTCAGGTCTTTCTTCATGATGGCTCCTCCTCTGTCGTGGGGCTTTCGCACTATGGGAAGTCTACGGAAGGAGGGATGGCTTTTGGTCAACTGGCAGGCTACATTGTGGGCGTACGGACATGTCGTCAGGGTGCATAACCTGAATCCAGCGTAATGCAGCAATGTGCGTCAGGAAGCAACGCCTGGACCTCTTTTTCGATGGCCCGTAGAAGATCGTCGTCGCCCATATGGACCTTCGAGGACCGTACGCAGTCGAACTTGAGCACGAGGCCATCGTTCGTTCGCTGGATGCCCAGGTCGTGGATCGTGAGCTCCGGATCGATGCGCGAGACTGCTTGAATCACGCTTTCCCGCATGCTGTCATGCCCCTTCGTCACGATGGGGTCGTAGTGAAGGATGGTGGCGAGCCCCTCGGAGCTGAGGAGGTCGCGCTCGATCTGGTCTATGACCTCGTGCGTCACGAGCGGATTCTCTTCGGCGGCCATCTCCACATGGGCGCTGGCGAAGCGATGGCCTGGGCCGTAGTCGTGAATCATGAGGTCATGCGTTCCCAGCACCCCTGGATAGGAGAGGATTTTTTGGCGTACCCGCTCCACCAGCTCAGGATCGGGACGGTTTCCGAGAAGCGGATTGAGGGTCTCGCGAACCAGCTGGACGCCTCCCCACAAGACAAACGCACCAACGGCAATTCCCAAAGGGCCATCGGCAGGCACGTTGAAGAAACGCGTGAGGAGGGCTCCGACCAAAACGGCGGAGGTGGCCAAGGCGTCGTTCCTCGAATCCTGTGCGGCCGCGAGGAGCGCTTGCGAATCGATGCGCGTGCCCACGCGCGCGTTGTAGCGCATGAGCCAGAGCTTCGCAACGATAGAGAACACGAGCGAGGCAAGGGACAGTGCCGTGTAGTTGATTTCGACAGGATGAAGAATGCGATCGATGGCGCTCGTGACGAGCTCGATTCCCGTCACGATGACCAGGACCGCGATGAACAAGCCTGCGAGGTATTCGAATCGGCCGTGTCCGTAGGGGTGATCTTTGTCTGCGGGTTTGCTTGCGAGCTTGAATCCCAAAAGGGTCACTACGTTGCTGGCGGCATCCATGAGGTTGTTTGCGGCGTCTGCCACCATGGATACCGAGCCCGCGAAGATGCCTGCGACGCCTTTTGCGAGCACGAGCACCAAGTTGCAAACGATTCCCACGATGCTCGTTCTCAGGCCGAGTGACGTTCTCTCTTCAGCGTTCATGCGCTAACCCAGCAGTGGCAGGTCGTAGGCGTACAAAGCGAGGTTTATCTCATAGATGTCGTAGATGCCTTCGCGTATGAAGTACTCTACGATCACGTCGCGCTTGTCGGCGTGCGTGAGCGCAAATCCCGCGCGCTCAAGCAGAAGGCGCGTTTGGTCCAAAGGCAGCTCGAGCGCGACCGCCAACGCCAGTACCGTCTGCTTCTTTGGCTGGTATGCGGGGTTGCTGCGAATCTTTGAGAAGTGCTGACGGCTCATGTTTGCGCGCTTGTAGACGTCGCTGTCCTTGAGGCCGCGCTTGTCGATCATGCGGAGCAGCGTCGTGGAGAACGACTCGTCGAGATTGCTGAGCAGACGCCTCAAGAAGCCCGTCCCGACTCTCTGCGGCCGTTTCGCGCTGCTGCCTGGTGTCTTTCCAGCTGCTTGGGAAGGCGCCGCCGGCATCCAACTCACGGTGTCATCCGCTGCGGGCGACCCGAGGCGAGCTGCCTGCGAAGGTGATGGGAGTTCGGATGCCTTGGCATTACCGAGAGGTGACGATTGCGCCATGTCCTCTTGGACCGGGAGATGGGCGTAGGCGTCTTCAGTAGGGCGTTCCCGTGTAAAGGGAGACGTACGCACATACACGTCGTCGATGAACCGACCGACGCGCGCAAACCGCTCCGTCACGAAGTGGAGAGCCTCTGCGTCGTAGATGGTGAGGTACACGTCCATCTCGTGGTGCTCGAGGAAGGTGCGTATCTCCTGCTGCGCGATGTCGATGGCTTGGGACTTGGGATAGCCGAAGGCGCCGGACGAGATGAGCGGAAACGCGATGGAGGCGTCGCCCAACTGGAGCGCAAGCGCCAAAGCGGAACGATAACAGCTTCTGAGTGCCTGCTCCTCGCCATGGTGGCCGCCGCGCCAGATGGGTCCTACGGTATGGATCACATGCTTGGCGGGAAGACGAAAGCCGGGCGTGACGACGGCTTTTCCCGTGTCGCAATGTCCTATCGTATCGCATGCCGCCTGCAGGTCTAGGTCCCCAGCACCTGCAAAGATGGCTCCACAAACGCCTGATCCCGCCTGCAGCCGCTCGTTTGCCGCGTTTACGACGGCATCGACACGCATATGCGTGATGTCGTTTCGTACGATTTGGAAAGGCATGCTACCCCCTCATTTACGCGCTGTCGTGGCGCCAGCGTCGCGCTTACCCCTCCGAGGTGGTACCACCAGCATTTACCATTTCCTGCGCGATGGCGTTCACGACCATCTGCACGTACACGGCTGCGCCTTCGGGACGCAGGTGAGTGGCATCCGCCCAGAGGTACTCTTTCAGATGGCCTTCGAGGACCGCTGGCCAATCCACATAGTGCACGTTTGCAAAACGACTGGCCGTATCCTGCAGGTTTGCGTTCGCCTCTTCTTGGAAGCCGTCGGGGTTTACCGTTCCCACGAGGAATATCTGACGCTCTGATCCCGCTGCCTCCACCATGGCGTTGAGCGTCTCGATACTGGGCGTGGAGTTCGAAAAGCATGCCATCACGATGATCTTGCCGATGACGTTCTGGTTCATGTAGCCACGCAGCACTTCGAGCGACTGGTACGGACTTCTCCCGATGAACGTGTCTATGAGGGCATCGGGCAAGCGCGTGTCCCATCCGGCGCCGTTTGGAACGAGGTCGTCTCCAGCGTCGCCTGGCACCGAGTCGCCG
>CACXDP010000314.1 GCA_902766445.1 uncultured Coriobacteriaceae bacterium | reverse complement strand
GTTTTGTATTCCTCCGCCGCCTACGGTTTGAGACCTCGCGGCCGCGTTGCTCACGCGCTACCATGGAGAAGCTCACCCATCATAGTGCTATGTCCTGTCTGGGAGGATTGCCATGCCCATGTCGCGTCACTCGATTGCCCCGTTTGTGAGGGGTGCCGTGAGTTTGCAAGAGGAGCCCGATGGACTCGTCGTTGCCCAGAGATTCTTTCCCGAGCAGCTCGAGCATCTTGTCAAAGTAGGGCGCGAACGCCGCGCCATCGCAACTGCGGGTGTCGTGATTGACTTCGCCACCGACGGCACCGAGGTTTCGCTCGACTGCCGCGTGGTGGGCGGGCTTGACCGCAGGCACCCGGTATATCGTGCGGTCATGGCCGGCGTCGGCAAAGACGAACCCCCATACGGTCTAGCTGAGGAGGGCAACGTCGACGGTATCGACTTTGTGGTTGCGGGTCATCTCGTCGCTACTGTTGCTGCTACCACGGGCAGGCTGTGCCTTGCGTTCGAGAACCCTGAGCACGAGGAGCTTGAGGTGCGCATCTACCTGCCCAGCATCATGAGCGTGGCATTCGGCAACCTTAAGACGAACGGTACGCTCAAGCCGGTCCCACAGCGAGGATACCTGCTTGCCCTTGGCGACTCCATCACGCAGGGCTTCGTATGCGGGCGTCCCTCGCTCTCGTACCCTGCCCAGATTGCCTCCACGCTGGGCATTGACCTCATCAACCAGTCCGTCGCCGGTCATGTCTTTGACGAGGACTCGCTTGGTGGCTTCTCCCTCTGGCGAGACGAGCAGCCGACGGTCGTTGTCATTGCCTATGGCACCAACGACTGGGCGCGCAAGCGGTCGCCGGGTTCGGTTGAGGGCGGGGCGGTCGCATTCCTCGAACGTATCAGCCGGCTCTTTCCGGGCGTGCCCACCTATGTGCTCTCGCCGCTGTGGCGTGTCGACGAGCATGAGCCCGTGCCGTGTGGCAGGCCCCTCACATGGATACATCAGCTGCTGGGTCGTGTGTGCTCGCGTCACGAGCAGATGCATGTTGTGGACGGATACCACGGCATTCCCAAGGATCCGTCCCTCTTTGCCGACGGCGTGCTGCATCCCGGTCCCAAGGCCATGGGCCTCGTGGCCGACCTGCTGTTGGAGGCAATGTGTGAGGACAGCGTGGACCTTCTCGTCTCGCGTCGCGTGGCTAGGCGTCTGGGGACACAGGAGGGGGCGGAGCCTACGGAGGAGCTTGTCTCCCGCGAGGCGCGCATCGACCGAAGCATATCTCTGCGAAACGGTTCGCCCGAGACGCATCCCGAGTTCGACCGGCTCGTGCGCACGATATGGAGCCTGCGCCAACCCGACGGTTGTCCGTGGGATCGGGAGCAGACGCACGAGACGTTGGCGAAGCACATGGTGGAGGAGGCCTACGAAGCGGCTGAGGCACTGCGCCTAGGCTCTGAGGAGCCGGAGCATCTGCGCGAGGAACTCGGTGACGTTCTTGAACAGGTGCTGCTCAACGCTCAGATAGCCGATGACTCCGACACGTTCGACATCGACGACGTGTGCCGTGAGCTCAACGAGAAGCTCATCCGAAGGCATCCGCACGTATTTGGTGACGTGACGGAGGTGGCGCATAGTGGGATGGGTACCTCTGTCACCTCTGAGGACGTGCTTCAGATTTGGGACTCCGTCAAGAGCGAGGAGCGTGCAGCGGCACCCGCGCGGCGTGGTCTGCTCGACTCGGTCCCCGTTGCGCTTCCCGCTTTGATGCAGGCGCAAAAAATCTCCAAACGCGCGGCGGCGGCGGGATTTGAGTGGGAGACCGTCGCGGATGTGTGGGATAAGGTCGCAGAGGAGCGAGCGGAGTTCGAGAGCGAGGAGCCGGGGAGCCCTGAGGCGCTCGAGGAGTTCGGCGACATGCTGTTTGCCCTCGTCAACGTGGCACGTCATTGCGGCATCGATGCGGAAGAAGCGCTTGCGGCCTCCAATGCCAAATTCCGTCGTCGCTGGGCTGCCATGGAGGCCAAGGCCGACCTTGACGGACTCGATACCGAAGAGCTCAACCGCCTGTGGGATAGCGTGAAGGCGGGGGAGTGACGTGTCGGGAAAAGGCCAGTGTTCCTTTTTCCCCAGATGTGCCATAATGGTTGCCCACGCCTCGCGCGTGGGCCCGAACACACCTCAAACGAAGCCGTGGCATGAGCTATAGAGATTCTACATCCCCTAGGCGTGACCGCCCAACAGGTCAGCGTCTCTCGTCTAGAGAGGGGCGTGAGGCCGAGGGCCGTGTGTCGCGCAGACATAATGCGTCGGATAGACGTGGCGATATGTATGGTCCGGCACCGCTGGCTACGGTACGTCGGCGAGACGACTTTGTCCGTCGGGACAGAACTCATAGCCGTGATCGTAGTCGCGAGGACGCGCTTCGTCGCGACGAGGTCGTCCATCGCGCATGGCCCACACCTGGGGAGCGACTCTCGTCAACTCGTGGACGTCGCGTGCGTCAAGCTGGCCAAGACACTGCTCACGACAACCGGCGTTCTCATTCTGAGAGCCGAGAGCGTGCGGTACGTCGGGCGGGCGAGACGGGTCGTCCTCGCCGTTCAGTTGGCGCAGACCAGCTCACCCTGTCTGCAGGTCAAGCGAGAGGCCTCAACCTGCGCATTAACCGTCCCTACGGTCGCGGCACTACGGCGCAGCGTGTCGAGGATCAGCG
>CACXDP010000313.1 GCA_902766445.1 uncultured Coriobacteriaceae bacterium | reverse complement strand
GTGTGCTCGAGGGGGCAGGGGACAGGGGGGACAGTCCCCTGGGTACCCAGGGGACTGTCCCCCCTGTCCCCTGCCCCCTCGAGCACACTGATTCAGTCGCTGCGTGGATGCGCCAGACGCGTCGCCGCCTTGAGGCGTTCCACCGAGAGATGCGTATAAATCTGTGTGGTAGCCAGGCTCTCGTGACCGAGAAGCTCCTGCACGGTCCTGAGGTCCGCTCCCCCGTTCAGCAGCTCTGTCGCAAAGCTGTGTCGCACGGCATGAGGACCCACTCCTTTAGGAATGCCCGCAAGCTCGGCATGGTGCGTAAAAGCCGCCCGCAGCGCGTCCGCACTCATCGAGTTCCCCCTCGAGGAGACAAACAGCCCATCGGCCACCGGATCTTTTTTGCGACGGGCGACAAGCTTTGGACGAGCCTTATCGACATAGCTCCGCAAAGCGTCAAGCGCTCGCTTGTAGAGGGGCACGATTCGTTCCTTGCGCCCCTTACCGTAGAGGATCACCTGCCCAAGCTCGAAGTTTACCGCAGACGGAACAAGTCCCGCCAGTTCCGAGATGCGTGCGCCCGTGGCATAGAGAGTCTCGATAAGCGCGGCATCGCGCACCCCCTCGGGAAGCGACAGGTCGCAGGTCTCGACGATGGACATTATCTCCGCATCCGGCAGAGTTCGTGGGAGCGCCTTTTTTTGCGAGCGTCCAGGAAGAGTGGCAAAGACCGACATCGAGACCTCTCCACGCCTCTCGAGCCACTCGTATGCCCTCCGCAATGCCGAGAGCCTGCGATTGATGGTCTTGTCCGGATATTTGGAGCGCACCAAGTAGGTCAAGTACCCTCTGAGACGCCGGTCGTCTGCCACGAGAGGGTCGATTCCCTCGCGTGCACACCAGCGACCAAAGGACTCCAAGTCCGATCGATATGCTCGGACGGTATGCGCAGACAGGTTGCGTACGCTAGAGAGCCACATCGTGTACTCGTCCACGAGGCGATCCCAGTTCTCAATTCCCTCGCTCATGACGAAACCGAGTGATTCTCGCGCTTGGCTGCGTCGTCCAACGTACCTGACGTGGAGCCATCCCCTCGCGCATCCGTTCCAAATCCGCAAAAGAGGTCAGGGCGACTCTCGACATAGCATGCCATGTCCTTGGCACCACGCTCTCCATAGGCACGGTAGCGTTCGCGCTTACGCATGCGCGGACCATCGAGCGGTGGAACCAACCCAAAGTTCACGTGCATGGGTTGATAGGGATGCGTATCCGGGTCAGTCGCATAGGCGACGAGGGCACCGAGCGCACTGGTACGCGGCAAACTCACCGAGGGCAAGCCCTCGATATCGGCATAGGTATTCAGAGCTGCAAGCAGGCCGGAGGCAATTGCCTCGACATAGCCTTCCGTGCCCGTGATTTGTCCGGCAAGACGGACCTGCGTACCCGGCACGGCAAAAGTGCTGTCGAGGGCACGTGGGCTGTCGACGAAGGTGTTGCGATGCATGACGCCATAACGCAGGAAGTCACAGGCGGCCAAACCGGGTATCATCCGAAACACCCTCCCCTGCTCGCCCCACGTGAGGTTGGTCTGGAAGCCGACGAGGTTGTATGCCGTGCAGGCAGCATTCTCGGCCCTGAGCTGCACGACCGCCCACGGGCGATGGCCCGTGCGCGGGTCTGTGATTCCCACTGGCTTGAGGGCACCAAACCGCAGCGTGTCCACACCCTTACGTGCCACCTCCTCGACGGGTTGGCAGGCGCTAAAGAGATCTTTTTGCTCGAACTCGCGCGCAAGCACACGCTTTGCAGCCACAAGCTCGTGCCAGAACGCCTCATACTCCTCGCGGGTGAAGGGACAGTTGAGATAGTCCCCGACACTTGTCTCGTCATACCGCGACTGCCTGAACGCCACAGAGAGGTCGATGGTCTGAGCGTCAACCACCGGCGCGGCCGCATCAAAGAACGCGAGATACTCGCCACCCACGAGTTCAGAGATGGCAGCCGCCAGACGAGGCGAGCAGAGCGGGCCGGCACAGATGACACAACGACCATCCGGAATCTCCTCAACCTCCTCGCGCACAAGCTCGATGAGCGGAGAACTCATAATCGCCCGCTCGACCCCATCCGAGAAGCGTTCACGATCCACCGCGAGGGAACCGCCAGCCGGCACGGAACAGCTACGCGCGATGGGAAGCAGATGCGAGCCCATGGCATCGAGCTCAGCCTTGAGCATGCCCGCCGCGCTGTCCGGGCGAGTCGCCTTGAGCGAGTTCGAGCAGACGAGTTCGGCAAGCCCGTCAGTACGGTGCGCCGGCGCATTCCCCCGCGGCCTCTGCTCGTAGAGCACGACGGGAACCCCACGCTCGGCAAGGGAGAGCGCACACTCACAGCCCGCGAGACCACCTCCCACGACGATGACCCTCTCGTTCATGCGCAGTCTCCTCCTCGCTCCTTGTTGCCTACGATGCGTGGCGACGTTCGATACTGCTGATATGCCTCACTTGTCAGGCTGTATCGTCCATCCGGTAGACGTACCACGATACCACGTGACTCGTAGTCCGCAAGCGTCTGCAGCAGCGTGAGCACTGATTGACCAAGCCTAGTCGCAAGCTCGTCTGGCCGCCATGGCGATGCCACGAGGGCTGACACGACCTCGCCCATCGTGCTCGTCGCATCCTCCATCACAACGCGCAAAAGACCGTAATCCATGGAGATGCGCATCTCAAGGTCGACCTCGCTGCAAATCGGAAGGGCCCCCTCACTTATGAGACGATTCGTTCCAGCCGAGTTAGGGGAAAAGATGGACCCTGGCACGGCATAGATCGTCCGATCAAGCTCTAAGGCGGCATTCGCAGTGCTCATCGTACCCGAGCGCTCTCCGGCCTCGGCAACGAGGAGCACCGGAGAGAGCGCCGCAATGACCACATTGCGTCTCGGAAACGAGTACTTGGTAGGCGGTGCCCCCCAAGGACTCAGCGACACCACAGCTCCACCGCACTCAACCGCATCGTGAAACACATCTGCCGACGACTTTGGATACACCCGGTCGGCGCCGCAACCAGAAACCACGACCGTCCTGCCCCCAGCATCGATCGCCGCCCTGCTCGCCGCGTGGTCGCAACCCATTGCCCCACCCGAGACTACGCAGATGGAGCTCTCTGCCGCTATGCGTCCCGCCATCTCCGCTATCGCTTGCCCGTAGGGTGTAGCGCGACGTGCGCCGATGACCGAGATGGATTCCGCGCTCAACAGTTCGGGATTTCCCACACCATACAAAACCTGTATCTGTCGCGTCTCTTCCCCACGCAGCGACTCGGGAAACAGCCCGTCCTCCCGCGTGATCTCCCATCTTTCGCCACTCATGCCATCCTCCTCACAACGAAGCCCTCGTTCTGAAGGCGCACGCCTCTATGACGTGCTCTTTTCCAACCTTCTCCTTTTCGGCGAGGTCCGCGATGGTTCGAGCTACGCGCGCGATGCGCACGATGTTCCGACCTCCCAGCCCAAGACGCCGCGCAACTCCCTCGAGCGTCGCTTCGGCAGCGTTATCGAGAGCCTGTGCCGCGACTGACCCACCACGCCTAACTTCACCAGTACCGGTACGCTTGGCCCTCCACCACGCAAACTCCCGCGCACGGGCCACGTCCTGCGCCATCTGACTCGACGAGGTTCCTCCCTCGCCAGAAATGATGCGCGACGGAGATGGCCTCGCCACGTCCACGAGCACGTCGATACGGTCCATGAGCGGACCTCCTATGCGCGCCTGATAAGACTGGATGCGCGCCGGAGCGCAAGTGCATTCGTGGTCGGGATCTCCCAGGTATCCGCAGGGACAAGGATTGGCAGCTGCCACCAGCATGAAGTCGCAAGGAAAGACATAGCTGCCCTCCACGCGAACGATGCCCACCACACCGTCCTCTATGGGCTGGCGCAACGCCTGGAGCACGCTCGGGGCGAACTCGGGCAGCTCATCGAGAAAGAGGACCCCACGATGCGCAAGCGACACCTCGCCCGGAGTAACGGGCCTACCCCCTCCTACCATGCCACCCTTCGAGATTGCATGATGAGGAGCCCTGAAGGGACGGTTTCCAGCTTGTATACTCTCGAGGGGTTGTCCCGCCACGGAGTGTATGAGCATCGCCTCGGCACGCTCGCTCTCGGAAAGCTTCGGCAAGATGGTAGGCATACGTTTGGCCATCATGGATTTGCCAGCTCCGGGAGGACCCACCATCAGCAAGCCATGCCCTCCAGCCGCCGAGATCACGAAGGCGCGTTTCGCCATCTCCTGGTCGACGACGTCTGCGTAGTCCAAATCCCCAAAGGCGTCGTTATCCTCGGAGCCCAGACATGCCATACCACGCAATGGCGGAAACTCCTGCACTCCTTGCCGTAGGTCCACGATGTTTTCGCAAACACGCGCATCGGATTTCGAGGGAAATACCGCGTCAGCCGTCACGAGCGTCAGATGCTCGCTCTGCGCAAGCAAATCGAAGGCGACGAGGCCCCTCACTTCGCTCACATCACCCCAAAGGCTGAGCTCGCCCACAAAAAGGCACTCGTCAAGCCCGTCCGTGGGAATCTGGCCCGTACAGACCAATATGCCTACGGCTATGGCCAAGTCAAAGCCCGTGCCTGTCTTTCTAATCTCGCTTGGTGCCAGATTGACGGTGTAGTGAAGACGCGGTAGCTCAAAACCGCAATTCTTGATGGCACAGCGCACGCGAAATCGAGCCTCCTGCACGGCAACATCAGGCAAACCAACAATCTGGATCCCGGGAATGGCCTGCGAAATGCTCACTTCTACGGTTACGGGAAGCGCTTCCACGCCACGAAGCACCGCGGCGTGAACGGAGTATGCATCGTATTTGGGCACGGCTACCAGTCCCACTCGTAGGCACCCGCCATGTAGCGGACGCGTGCCGTATTGCTGTCGATGATCTTGACGGCCACCACGTCGAAGCGCACGGAGTCATACTGGGGCCTCTTTGAAAGGTAGATGAGCGCAAGCTTCTCGTACTTGCCACGCTTTCGACTACCGACGGCCAACTCTGGTATAGGCTCATCATCGGTGCGAAGCGCACGGAGGCTGCGAGTCTTGACTTCCACCAGCAGTATCGTATCGCCTTCGCGAGCGATGATGTCGACCTCGCCCAGAGAGCATCGCCAGTTGCGCTCAAGAATCTCGATGCCCATGCGCTCCATGAAGAGTGCGGCAATGTCCTCGCCCTTGCTTCCGATCATCCTGCTGCTATAGGCATGGGCATCGTCCGAAAAGTCAAGCCCAATACCCTCGCCTACCACTTCGACATCCTTGATCCACTGCGATGTATTGGGATACATGGTCAAGAGCGAGCCTGCAACATAAGAATCTGCCATCTGTGCCTCCTTTGACTCGGGGAAGCACAGAATCGCAAACGCATGTAGCAGCTTTTTCCCCGCCAGCAGACACTTTTTTCCCCGCTCAATTAAGTGTGCGACATCTTGGGTCGGAGAACGAGCAGCACGAGACCTTATATGATTCGAATAAGTATGTGTACGAGCATGAGCACTCCGTCAAAAGAGACGAGGTGTCTCCAAGAAGTTTCCACAAAAAGAGGCTCGATGTATCGGGGAAAGCCCCTGCGCACGAATCGCCTCTATATGCTCGGCCGACGCGTAGCCCTTGCTAGAGGCTAAATGATAACCAGGGTATTCCCGGGCGTAACCCACCATAATCGCATCGCGGGTGACTTTCGCCACGATGGATGCCGCCGCGATGCACGCTATGCGTGCGTCACCCTTCACCACACATCGCTCGCGCTGATGTACATGGACAGGATTGCCGTCGATGAGCACACAATCTGGGTCAACTCCACAGGCGTCGATGGCACGCGACATTGCGATGCGCAGACAGCTGGCCATACCCCGCGCATCAATCTCATCAGGAGGCACATGGGCGATTCCCATGGTCATCGCATGACGTTCGATACGCCTCGAGAGCGTCTCGCGACGTTCCGGCGTCAAACGCTTCGAGTCATCGATTCCCCAGATGATCGGCTCAGCAGGAAGTGCCACGGCCGCGACGGTGAGCGGCCCTGCCACAGCGCCTCGGCCAACCTCGTCGACACCAATCACCAACCCCTCACCGCCAATCTCACGCTGCAGAGCATACATCCCAAGCACCCGCTCGCGCTCCGTCTGCACACGCTGAGCTCGCTTGCGCGCCGCTTCGAGGGCGTGTCGTACCTGCTTGCGCGGATCATTGGCATAGCGTTTCTCAAGCTCTGGCAACTCCCCCGGCTCAGCACCCGCGATGAGTCCCGCAATCTCCTTCGCCCTCCGAAGACCCGCATCCGCCACGGCAAGCTCCTCTCTGTATAAAAACAGGGCCACCTCGCTCGAGGTGGCCCCACCACGCATACGTGCTAGATGCGCTTCTCGCGAATGCGAGCTGCCTTGCCCACACGATCGCGCAGGTAGTACAGCTTGGCCCTGCGAATCTGGCCATGACGCACTACCTCGAGGCGTGCAATCTTCGGGCTGTGCAGGGGGAAGGTACGCTCGACACCCACGCCGAAGCTCAGCTTGCGCACCGTAAAGGTCTCGCGTGCACCAGCACCGCTCATGCGAATGACGTCGCCCTGAAACACCTGCTCACGCTCACGCTCGCCTTCGCGAATGCGATAATGGACGCGAACGTTGTCGCCCACGATGACCTTAGGCAGGT
>CACXDP010000312.1 GCA_902766445.1 uncultured Coriobacteriaceae bacterium | reverse complement strand
CTACTGGGACGGCGCCTCCGGCTTCATGCGGCAGCTCATGAACGCCACCTTCAAGTCCAACCCGGCGATGGGCCGCGGGCTCATCACCGGGGTGACGAGGGTCTCCCGCGAGTCGATCTTCTCCGACCTCAACAACCTCGAGGTCGTAACGGCGTCTTCGCGCAAGTATCGCTCGGCCTTCGGGTTCACGCAGGCCGAGGTGGACGCGGCGCTCGAGGAGTACGGCCTCGGGGAGACCTCGGCAGACGTCCGCGACTGGTACGACGGCTTCACCTTCGGTGGCGAAGACCACATATACAACCCGTGGTCCGTCTGCAAGTACCTGGAGAACCGTGGGACGCTCGCCTGCTACTGGGCCAACACCAGCTCGAACGGCCTGGTATCCTCGGTCGTGAGGTCGGCTGACAGGCGCTTCAAGGCCGACTTCGAGGAGCTCATGCGCGGAGGGACGGTCAAGAAGCTGATAGACGAGCAGGTAGTCTTTGGCGAACTGGGCAGGAGGCTCAACGCCGCGTGGGCGCTGCTCTTGGCGGCAGGCTACGTCTCCGCACCCGGCCCCGTGCCGAGGAACCTCGAGGACACTCCGCGAACGCTCAGGCTCACCAACCTGGAGGTACGCAAGACCTTCGACCGTGTGGCGCAGGGATGGTTTGACGACGCGTCGGAGGACTACGGGGACTTCGCGGACGCCCTTCTTGCGGGAGACGCGCGGATGGCGACGCGCTGCCTGAGGGAGGTCACGCTCGCCTGCATGTCGCACTTCGACGGCGCGAGGAGACCTGCGGAGAGCGAGCCGGAGCGCTTCTATCACGGTCTGGTGTTGGGGTTGCTCGCGCGTCTGCGCGGCCGCTGGACCGTCGAGTCCAACCGCGAGAGCGGGTGGGGACGCTACGACGTGGCGCTCGTGCCCGTGGATGGCGCGAGTGGCTCCGACCCTGCGGTGATTATGGAGTTCAAGGTGTTCGACTCCGACGACGAGGCGACCCTCAGGGACACCGTTGCCCGAGCGAAGGCGCAGATCGAGGAGAAGTCCTACATTTCTGGCATCGTGGAGCGCGGCATCGCGGTGTCGCGCATCCGGACATACGGCATCGCCTTCCGCGGTAAAGAGGTGCTCGTCGGCTGACGACGCGCCTTCAGCATGCATGCGCGGGATCCACGGGATATCAAGCGGATGATAGGCGAAACCAGCAGAATGCGCCTAAGGCTATCAACGGGATACCTGCCACGAGACCGAGCGGAGAGGGCCCGAGAAAGGTCTGCCCGACAGCGCAGAAGATGACACCGAAGTTGGCTATCGCGTTAAAGGCTCCGTGCGCGAGCGCACAGGGCCACACGCTGCCCGACCTCTGCCGGAGCAAGCAAAGCCAGCATGACATCGCGGTGCACGTCAACGTCATCGTGAGGATGCCCGCGATGGGAAAGCCCGCATATCCCATGCCGTAGTTGTGCCCCATCGCAATGGCTGGCGCATGCCACAACCCCCAGATGATGCCCGTGACCAGCGCGGCGACACGGGGCGGCATGCGCTCAGAAAGGGTGGGGAACAGCATGCCACGCCAGCCAAGCTCCTCGCCGAACGCGGGGATCATGTTGACGAACGGCGCCACCGTCAAGGAGGCAACAAGCGTGGCGGCAAGCATCACGTTCATAGGGGGCATCTGGCTCGTCAAATCATCGGCGGATAGCCCCGCTGCGGTTGCCACCGTTTCCAGATAGGACCGCATGGTGGGGTCGAACCATTGCGGATTCACCGCAAAGAACACAACGCATCCGAGCAGGGCGACGGCAGCTGGCGCGAACCAAGCAATCAGGTAGTTGCGTATGTTTTGCCTGACAAGCGGCTTCCAGGTCAAGCCGATGCGCTCTTCTGGCTTGCAAGCCAGATTGGCTACGAGTGCGCCTGCAAGCGGGAAGAACATACTCATCGCGATAAGGCCCATCATCAGCGGCGATGAGGCCTCGCCGTTTGCAAAAGTGCCCAAAACGAAGCCCGATGGAATCAGGACTCCCCAGGTCAGGCCGAACGTGATAGTCAGGAAGATGGCAAGGCGCTTCATCGGGCAATCTCCTCCAGGCTCTTCACGACGCGCTTGAAGCGCGGGTTGTCGGCCAGAGAAACAAAAGCGGGGTTGTTGGCAACGCTTTCTACCAGGCTCTTCTTGTTGAGCGCGTCATCGCGCGGAGTGCTCGTACCCACGACGTTCACGTCCTCGAGCCAAGACTCAATCTTGTCGAAGAACGCATCGCCGTGAAGCTTGATGGGGAACTCGAGCTTGGTGCTTGCCCGCTCGTAGTCTTCGAGGCAATCGAGTGCGCGGTCAACATTGCCACCCATGCAAAAGGCGATTGCAAACGACAGATGAATCGCCGCAGCGTTCACATAGACGTCTTCCAAATCGAACGTATCGATGAGTGCGCAGGCACGACCGTGAGCGGCGTGGAGTTTCGAGGGATTGTCAATCGAGAGCATTCCCAGCTGCGCCAGGCGATTGAGGTTCAACACGGTCGATTGGAAGAGCGCACCTTGCATGATCTTGTCCGCCTCGTCTGCCTTACCCAATGCGTCGTACGCGTTGGCAAGCAGGATGTCTGCACCCATATCGACAATGCGTGCATCCCCCAGCGCCTCGACCGCGGCTTGTGGATTGCCGATTGCGAGCTGGAAGCTCGCCTCCACGGACTCTGCCAGCCTTACGTCGGCAGACGACTCCGAACGGCGCCTTATGCGACGGCAGAGGCCGATGGCTTCACTGGCCAGCTCCTCGCGCCTGGACGACCCCGCAAGGTCAAGGTGGTTCAGGTAGAGCAGCGCGATCTGGGCGATCAGCGGGTAGCACGAGTAGTAATCTCGGACGAGCTGTTGGCATGCATCATGTGCTGCCTCGAACGGTTCGGTCGCGAACGCCTCGCGCAGCCGGGCGCATTCACGCTGGATGTTCTCCCGGCTCATCTGTGGCTCGTAGCCGATTAGCTCGTCGATCGTTATCCCGAAGCAGGTGGCGATTCTGGGTAGAAGCTCAACGTCGGGATAGCTCTGCCCCGTCTCCCATTTCGATACCGACGCCTTCGTGACGCCAAGGTGACGCGCGAGGTCGTCTTGGGTCAGACGCGACTCTTTGCGATGTCGATAGATGTTGGCGCCGACCGCGATTGCAGGTCCCATAGTCGCTCCTCGTTGCATTGGCCCCTTCTTGCGCGTTTCAAGGATACGACGTATGGGTGCATTTGCCGAGCGATGAGCAGTTGATTTCAGTTGAAGAAATCAACCAACAGTTGACCCGGACGGGACAAGGGGGACGGGGACGTTTGTCCGCGGACAAACGTCCCCGTCCCCCTTGTCCCGCGTATCGGCTGACTAGGGCATTCTCTTCTCGAAACGGAACATGCCGTCTTGGAACCGATCGCCCGTCTCCCCATGGCTTGAATCGGGATCGTTGGGGTCCGGGTGATGGCTGTTGAAGAACTCGACGATGTGGAAGCCGCACCTGTTCACGTAGAAGTGGATGTTGCGCGTCTCGAAGTACGGCGTGGCCAAGCCCCAGACCCTCACGTCGGGATAGGCCTTCTCGATCTCGCACCAAGCTGCGTAGCCGATGCCCTTGCTGTGGGCACGCGGACTGGTGAAGAGAATCTCGAGCTCGCCCCTCTCCCCTTCCACCTTCACGATGGCACCGCCGACCTTCTCGCCATCCCGGACTATCCGCCACGCCTCGCCCTCGTCGATGGATTGCTCAATGGTCGCGCGAGAGATAATCTGGCCGCCTTCCTCGAAATGGTCGTCACGCAATCCGAACTCTTGTGTCGAACCGAACAGGAACGCCTCCTGGTTGTCGAGGATGAACTGCTCGCGGTCGTCATCTTCCAACCGTTCCAAACAGACGCTGTTCTTCTCCACCTTTACAGCCCTTCCCTTCTCAAACCGAAAGCTCTTCTCGGGATTTTAAGGCATGGGCGGGATTGTGGCGAGGACGCAATCGAGTTCCGCCGCAGCGAGGTTCCCGCCAAGAGACCGATCCGCGAGCCATCTGGGCTCCCGTTTCACTCGAACCACGCCACGGCGCGTATCGGCGAGCCGTCGCAGTCCGCGATCCTCAGCGGGAAGCAGCAGAACCAAAAGAGATCGTCCCCGCAAAGCCCAAGGTTGCAAAGGTTCTCGATGTTGACAATGTCCTTGCCCTCAAAAAGCCTCCTGTGCCTGGGGAGGCTCTCGTCGGCGATGGGGTCGAGCCCGATCACGTCGAAGCCTATGCCCTTGTAGTCCCCCTCGAGGATGAGGTCCAAGACGGCGTCGTCGACGCAGGGGTAGTCCCCGAAGTAGGCGTCAGTGCCCCAGCGGGCATCCCACCCGAGCCTGAACAGCAGGAAGTCCGCATCTCCCACCTTCTGCCCGTAGGGCTCCAGGCGCTCCGTCGTTATGGGCTCGCCCTCGCCGAGGCCGGTGCAGTCGATAACGAGCGCCTTGCCGATGAATTGGTCGGGCGGGAAGGCGTCGAGCGTGGCCCCGCCTGCAAACAGATGCGCCGGCGGGTCCATGTGGGTCCCGGTGTGCGTGAACATCGAGATCCTCGTCTCCTTGAACCCGTCCCTCTCGTAGGTGTTCGCGGACTCGAAGGAAGGCGGCTCGGTGCCAGGGTAGACCGGCATGCCCTCCTCTATGACGTGGGTCAAGTCGATGACCTTCATTGCGATCCCTCCCACTAGGCGTCGGGTCCGTCGTCCACCTCCCATTCTAAGACACTGACGTGCGCGAACGGGACACTCCGGCTAAGAGACGGTGTCTCATGGACGGAATGCCCCGTTCGTTGGCGTGGTGTCGTTCCTCACCTTCATCTCTTCCCCATCGAGAGCTGGATGTAGACGTCGCCGAGCGGATCATAGAACTTGCCGAAGGAGCCCTCTCAAAGCAGTGGCCCTTACCAAACCAACGGCCTACGATGGTTTCAGCGCGCCTTTTCTCCGTGGCAATTGCGTGTCTGGATACACAAGAGTTAGAATCGGCTAACTAGGCAGATCGCAATGTGGCGAATTGCGAGCCTAAAGCGATGTTGAAGGAGGCAATTGCATGGCGGATGGCGCACATGAGCTGGGTGTGGTCGAGGACACCCTGTACGTCCCGATGCTGGGCAGGATCTACGCTAGCGAGCGCTTCAAGGGCATCCTGTACGACGAGAAGGCGCTGGAACTCAAAGACAGGCTACCCGCCGGGATGATGGAGAACAGCACGCAGACCCAGTACACCTACCTGGCCTCGGCATCCCGCTCCGCCAACATGGACCGCCACATCGCGGACTTCCTCGCTCGCGAGCCAGTCGGCGTCATCGTGCAGCTCGGCGTAGGACTCGAGACCACCTTCTACCGAGACGACGACGGCCGCACCGAATGGTACGGCGTCGACCTCCCCCACGTAATCGACTACCGGCGCACGCTGCTTCCCGATCACGAGCGCGAGCACTACATCGCCGGCGACGCATTCGAGCCGGATTGGATCGAGCGCATCCGCGCGGACCACGCGCACGCCCCACTCCTCGTGACCGCTAGCGGCCTGTTCTACTACTTCGATGAGAAACACGTGGTGGGGCTGATGCGCATGCTCCAAGGGTTCGGGGACGTCGAGCTCGTCTTCGACGCCGTAAACAAGAGCGGCATGGCGATGATGCGCAAGAAGCACATGAAGACCGTGGGGCACGCGGACGCGCAGATGTTCTTCTACGTGGACTCCGCCGACGACCTCGCCGCAAAGGTGGGAGGTGGCGCATGCGTGCTGTCGGAGGAGGCGTTCTACCGCCACGTCGACAAGTCCGGCCTCACGCTCTCGACCAAGGCGAGCATGGCAGCCTCCGACCTGCTCGGCATGGTGAAAATGGTCCACCTCAAGCTCTAAAGGGAAAATCATGAAATACGGGCTCATGGGACGTTTCATCAAAACCGCCTTCGGCAAGACGGCGTTCGGCTACATCGAGAGGCAGCTTCCCGGCCTCGACCTCGCTGACTACAAGAGGCGTGTGCTTGCGGAGTATCGTGCAATTGTCGCTCGCACACCGTCGGTCGGGCCGATGAGCAAGAATATGTTCGTCATGAGAGTGCAACTTCCACCTCATGAGCAAGAGGCGTGCCGCAGAGATGGGCTTCGTCAAGAGCCCCGATGCGAAGTAGGCAGCTTGGCCAATCAAAGCATCTTAGCTGGCAAACAGTCTCCCAATTGGTTTGCAGGTCCGCAAAACACCAGATGCGCCATCAGAGAGACCTCGATAACGTGCTGGGCTACTCCCCTACGCGGGTTCTGTTACACGTGCGGCTCGCATACCGAGTAGGAACAGCCTTACCGGCGACGGAAACGCGATCCCCGCGCGCCTCGCACTCCTCGGCGACGATGAAGCTGCCCGGATTGAGCGAGTGCAGGCCGCTGTTGAAGCTCAAACATGGATGACAGCACGTGGCCTCCAGCCCGATGGGCAATCCCGTGCACTGATAGCTTAACTTGAGGCCCTGAAGGACTGCGGGGATGTAATAAGGGTCACCAGTGCGCACCGGAACCTTGACACGCGCAGTGGTGCGCCGTCAGCCGACGAGCACCTCCTTGCCGCGGAAAGCGATGCCGTAGGTGCGGATGCGCTCGGGCGCGATGCCGCGCTCGACAAGTCCGGCAACGTAGGCCTTGTCCTTGATCTGCGCACGGGCGCGGGCAACGGTGTCGGCCAGCGTCTCCTCGCGACGCGGGTCGAACACCTTGAACTCGATTACGATCGCGGGGTCGCCACCGGCAGCGCCGTCCGTGGGCACGAGCGCCACGTCGTAGCGCCCGAAGCCGCTCTCGCGGTTGGATTCCACGGAGTAGCGGCCCCTCAGACTCACGAGAAGCCCCAGTACCAAGCCGTGGTAGAAGCGCTCGGCCTCGCCCCTCACGGATGGCCGCGTGGCGGAGTCGAAGGACGACGCGCAGGCGAGGACGACCTCGGAGAGGTAGTCGCCCATGGCCTCGGCATCGCCGGCTAGTAGGGCTTCGGCAAACTCCCCGTAGTCGGCACCCGCCTCGCCGAACCAGCCCTCAACCATGCGGTCGAAGCTGAGCCGCACCTCTCGGTTGGTGAGCCTCAGACGGCGCGGCGTGGTCGCCACGAACTCGGGCACCGGCCCCGGGCTCGTCACGTACCCCGCCGCGAGCAGCAGTGCCCACACGGCGTCCGGGCGCGTGTGGAGCTCAGAAAAGACCACCTGCTCGTCGATGACCTTAGCCACCTCGCCACCGGAGAGCAGCTTCTCGAAGTCGGACTTGAGCCGCCTGTCACCTCGGCGAACGACCTCGGAGACGAGCCCGTTGCCACTCGTATTGGCCCAGTAGGCGTCGAAGGTGCCCCCGCTCTCAAGGAGCTGCGTCACCGACCAAGGGTTGTATATGTGCCCAATGCCGCCGAAGGTGAAGCCGTCGTACCAGTCGCGGACGGCGTCCCGCTTCGTCACCAGGCCGTACTCCGCCAGCGCCTCGTCCACCTCGTCCTGCGTGAAGCCGAATGCGGTTCGGTAGGGCGGCGTTGACGTGGTCACCACTACCAGGTTGTTGAGGTCGGAGAATATCGACTCGCGGCTGACGCGCGTCACGCCCGTGATGAGCCCGCGGCCCATCGCCGGGTTGGACTTGAAGGTGGCGTTCAT
>CACXDP010000311.1 GCA_902766445.1 uncultured Coriobacteriaceae bacterium | reverse complement strand
AGCTTCTTGACCGCCATGCCCGCCCAAAATAAGCAGCCAAAATAGCTTAGGGTGTTAGGGCAGATTTTGTCTCGACCTGTTGTAAAATCTAGTATCCACAGCTCATATAAAGCCGACACCGTCACGCACGAGGAGGCGCATGACTAGGTGAATCCCGTTATCGTTATCCCCACGTACTGGGCAGAGAACGACGACCCCGCCGGAATGGGGGAGGTCGGCGCGTACGATCACGCAACACCCATCACCAAGCCCGTACCGGAGCTCGAGACCTGTCTTGACTCCTTGGAGCAGGTTCGTGGCGTGCTGCGAGTAATCGTTCTGCTGGTGGCATCCCCCAACTGCGCGGATGCGGCGCGGGCCCGTGTCAACGGTATCTGCTCCACGCACCCAAACCTCAATCCGCTTATCATCGGCAATCGCGAGGCGAAGGTCATCGAGAACGCCATCCATGTGGTTGCGCCAAAGATGGAAGGTGAGACGGTCTCGCTGCGCGGTTATGGTGCCATACGCAACATGGGTCTCGTTGTGGCGGCTGTGCTCGGTCACGACGTAGTCGTGTTCATGGATGATGATGAGGTGGCACTTGACGAGAACTTCCTGATCGATGCCGTGTATGGCCTTGGTCTCCTCACGCGGCAGGATCTGCCCGTTTCTGCAAAGACGGGCTACTTCTTTGACCGCAATGACTCGTGCTATGCCGATGAGAGTACGACGCGCTGGTGCGACCGCTATTGGACGAAGAAGTCGGAATTCAATGAGTGGATGAGGCATGCCCAGAGCGCTACGCGCATCTCGCGCTCCAACTATGTGTGCGGCGGGTGCTTCGCCCTGTATGCTGACGCATTCTGCCATGTGGCCTTCGACCCCTACATCACGCGAGGAGAGGATTTGGACTACCTCTTTAACTTGCGTATGAACGGTCTTGATGTGTGGTTCGACAATCAGTGGGCGGTTAAGCACCTTCCACCAAAGACACCCTCACATGCGAGTCGTTTCATGCAGGACGTGTATCGCTGGACCTATGAACTGGCCAAGCTCGACGTGGTGAAGCACCGCATCGGTTATCGCCCCATCACGGCGGAGTCGCTTCAGCCGTATCCGGCGCCGTGGATTACGCGCGAGGTCAACAAGCGCATATTCCTTACGTCGTTGCTGCGTTCGATTGCTGGTCCGGAGCGTTCGGAGTACCTTCACGTATGGTTGCACGCGCGTGGTGACGCAAAGGCATGGGCAGCGCGTGTGAACGAGAGTTATATAGCATTCCAGACCTACTGGCCGGGGATGATGTCATCGCTTTGGGGCAACGAGCAGATTGCCGCTTCGATTCTCGATACGGGAACGCCACGTTATCCCCGGCGGCGTCGTATGCGCAGGCAGCAAGAAGTTGCTTGGGACGCTTGGGACACACAGTCATGAGTGTGGGCCTACGCGAGCGTGTGGGGAAGGCAATCTATCCCCTGCTTGCAGCAGTTACCATAGCGATGCTCGCGTTGCTTTCATGGGGCATTGCCCAGCGCAGGCTCGTGGCGTCGATGTGTGCTGGCGCGATACTGGCCGTAATCATCGTCGTAGGCGGATCTCTGCTGCTCATACCCGACAACCAGCGCTCGCAGGCAACGGAGCGCATGTTGCGTATGGCGTCAAGTACCTTCGATCACATGCGAGGTGGTCTTACCCCCGAGGGATGCAATGCCGTGTGCCAGCTCATCCTGCCTGAGACCAAGGCTCAGGCAGTGGCAATAACCGATACGAAGTGCGTGCTCGCCATCGCGGGAGAACAAGCGCCCATCGCTCCGCCAGGTTCCCCAAACACACGCCCCACTATAGAGGTGTTGCAGTCCGGTCGCATGGAGACCTTCTCCGGGCGCGATGCCACGAGCTTTGTACGGGAGGATTCCGACGAGACGTCGTCAGACGAGCGCGTCGATGGGTATCCGGTTGGGGTCATCGTACCGCTCATGGTTGCCGACAAGCCTGTGGGGGTTCTGAAGCTCTACTACCGTACGGGCCGTCAGCTCGACAGAACCCAGCTCGTCATTGCGCGAGGCTTGGCTAACCTGCTATCAGCGCAGCTCTCCTCATATGAGCTGGACCGTCAGGCAGAGCTTACCGCGCGAGCCGAGGTCAAGGCTCTGCAGGCACAGATTAACCCCCACTTCCTTTTCAACACGCTCAATACCATCGCGGCCTTCACGCGTACCGATCCCACCAAGGCGCGCGATTTGCTGCGGGAGTTCTCGGTGTTCTATCGCCGCACGCTGGAGAGCTCTGAGGCACAGATACCGCTCTCTCAGGAGCTGGAGCAAACGCGACGCTACCTCACCATCGAGCAGGCACGTTTCGGAGAGGACCGCATTGTGGAGTCCGAGCACGTCGATCAAGGCTTGGGGGAGGTACTGGTCCCGGCCTTTCTTGTCCAGCCTATCGTCGAGAACTCGGTACGCCATGGCATGCGTGATGAGGGGCCACTGCACATCGATGTGCACGTAGCCACTGACGGCAGTGACGTGTTGGTGGCTGTGGCAGATGACGGAATGGGTATGGATGCCGAGGCGGCTGAGCGTCTAATCGCTCGAGCAGAGGGTACGCAGGGCAACGAGCGTGGTACGGGTATTGCTCTGCGCAATGTTGCGGAACGTATCGAACGTTTTTATGGTGTAGGCTCAGGTATTGAGGTAATGTCAAAAGTTGGTGAAGGTACTGTGGTTACATTGCGCCTTGCCGATGCGGTGCCGCTTGCGGAAGGTGAGACACTGCGCCGGACGTCTGAATGAGGGATGGGACCAGATGCTTAACGTGATGATTGTAGATGACGAGGCTCCTGCACGCTCCGAGCTTCGCTACCTGCTCAAGGAGACGGGGCGCATTGGCACCGTCGTGGAAGCGGCTAGCGCTCGCGAGGCAGTGGAGCGACTTATGGAGAATCGCGCCGATGTGATGTTCTTGGACATCTCCATGCCCAAGACGAGTGGCATGCAGCTTGCGGAGGCACTGCACAAGCTCAAGAATCCACCTTCGGTCGTCTTTGTGACTGCCTACAGCGAGTATGCGCTCGAGGCCTTCGGCGTGGACGCGGTTGACTACCTTATGAAACCCGTCGAGACCGCGCGGCTCATCCAAGCCCTTGACAAGGTCCAGACGCGTGTGAAGCCTTCCCGTCAGGCGACGCCTCCCGTGGAGCGGATTCCCGTCGAGAAGAGTGGTCGCAAAGTTCTCGTACCGGTAGACAAGATTCGCTACATCGAGGCCAAGGACGACTATTCATGCATCTATACTGACACCGACCGGTATCTCTCTACGATTTCGCTGGCTAAGCTGGAGGCCAAGCTATCCGACCATGGTTTCTTCCGTGTGCATCGCGGTTACATCGTCAATCTTGCCTACGTCGAGGATGTGGAGACCATCTCGAGTGGCATCCTTCAGCTGGGCATCAACGGAGTTGAGGACAAGAAGATTTCCGTTTCGCGTCGACGTGTGGTGGCGCTCAAACGCGCCCTCGGCTTGTAAGGTTACGAGATGGCGGCCACGCGCTTCGACATCGTGTCCGACACGCATGGACATGTCTCTGATGAGCTTCTTGTGGCTCTCAGGGGAGCGGATATGATTATGCATGCAGGTGACTGCTGCTCCTATGCCGACTACCAGACGCTCTGTAATTTCGCGCCCGTAGCCATGTGCTTGGGCAACAACGACTGGGGTATGGACTACGGCCCACAAGTCGAGCGCGTCACGAGGGTCTTCAAAGAGGGGCTGCGATGGCAGCTGTGTCACTATGAGGAGCGACTCGACCTGATGACCTGTGATATTGCGATATGCGGCCACTCGCACAGGCCTTTCGTGCGATGGGAGAGCAGTCCCGGCGGTACGGGTCGTGTGCTTGTGGTCAATCCTGGTAGCCCCACGTTTCCCCGTACAGCCGATGGTCCTACGATTGCTCGCATCATGGCGGAGAAAGGCCAGGTGCTAAGCGCCGAAATCATCCGACTCCAGCGCAAGGAGCGCAAGCGCGGCGGAGACGATTGGAGTATCTCCCGTTTTTTCCGCCGACGCTAGCTTGAACTCTGTCCGCTACTTGAAGTGCTTGCCGCTGTCCTCTTCTGTGCGGACGTGCCCGTCTGGATCATCCACGAGTTCCCAGCGCATGTGACGAGCGCGCATGGTGGTCGTGTTGTCAGCGACGTAAAGCCGTTCAGGCTCCACGTATGCGGGACTTTGAATGACCTCTCGATGCTGCTCTGATTCGTCGGGCATGAAGAGAGGGCAGAAGACTTTGGTATACACGCCAATCCAAGCAATCGACACGCAGAATCCTGCGATTACGTCAGAGGCATAATGAACGCCGAGATAGACGCGGCTCATACCCACGACCACGATGGTAAGGGCAAAGGCAGTGCAGCAAGCCCAGCGCATGATGCGGTCACGCTCATAGTTCCATACCATCCAAGCGCAAAGACCGTAGAATGCCATCGAGACCATGGAATGGCCTGAGGGGAAGCTGTAGCCAATCTCCGAAATCAGGCGAAAGCCGTCTGGACGCGGCCGATGCACGATGTACTTAAGCACTTGGTTGATAAGCACGACGCTTACGAGATTGACTGCTGCGCACATACCGGGCCGTCTGCCAGGTGCGAAGGCGGCAACCATTAGAAACATTGCCCCAATCACGATGGGCGACGAGAGGCTTGAGAACCCCTCCATTATGGATGTGAGCCAAGGACGCCTCAGCTTCAACACAAAGAAATTGTAAGCATCGATGTCAAGTTGCAGAATCTCGGTAGAGCGGACCTCTTGCATGATTGCTATGAACAAGACCATCGCGACTGCGACGACGACCACTCGACGACCGGCCCAGATGCGTTTCAACACGGACACTAGCCTCACCTCCCAAGGACATAGCATAGCGTATTGTTCGTTCCGAGATATGCGAAGGCAAAGGGATTGCTCCCTTTGCCCCGCGTCGAGCTGACCGTTTCGTACGATCCCGTCTCCCGTTGGTCAGGCTGTCTTACAGATGCGCCTCGAGTTCGGCCACCAAGCTTGCCTTCGGCATACTGCCGACCATGCTGTGAACGGGTACGCCATCCTTAAAGAGGATGAGGGTGGGGATAGACATGATGTTAAACTGCTGTGCGAGTCCAGCCTCGTCGTCGACGTTGCACTTGTAGACATCTAGACGGTCGGCCATTTCCTCGCCGATTTGCTCTACCACGGGTCCTAACGCGCGGCATGGGCCACACCAGCTTGCCCAAAAGTCCACGAGGACGGGCTTGTCGGCTTGACGAACGGCGGTATCGAACGTTGCTTCAGTGATTTCCTTTGCCATGTGACTTCCTCTCGTTGTGCTCGTCCAAGGACGATTGCATCGGGTAAGGTAGTTCATAAGGCTGTTTTACCCATTTTTGCACATTGCTATCGCGAGGACGTGAAGAAAGTCATGGGATTTGAACGAACGCCGCGTATGCTTGCGTCAAAGGCGCGCGCGGAGCTTGCCGGGCTCGAGGCGCAGGGCGTTATGACGAAGGGCAACGCCTTCTCGTCGGTACTCATTGTCAAGGGTGAGGTGGGGGAGGCGGAGCTCAGGGGCGAGGCGCTCCTATCTGGCGCCGATGGTGTGGCGTTGCGGGCGGCCCTGGCAAAGTTGGGCTATGCCCCGGAGGACTGGTGCGCCTTGGCGTGCTGGCGCAATGACGGAGGCTTCCTTACTCCCGACCAGATGAGGCTTGCCTTGGCGACGCTCGATCCGGCGACGGTTATAGCCTGTGACAGTGCGGCTCAGGCTCTGCTGTGTGACGCTCTCTCGGGCGGCCTCCTGTCACTGGAGACCGGACGTGTGAGCATGCTCCATGGCATACGAGTGCTTTGCCTCGGAGGATTCGAGGCGGCGCTTGCAAGCATGCCGAGCAAGCAACTCATGTGGGCACGACTCAAGCAGATTCCACCGCTCGGTGAGCCGTATTAGCGGCATGTCATGCCTCGCTCGCGCATCGAGCAGCTCGGCCGTAGCGAGCAGACGCTGCATGAGGATGCCACACCCGGCTGAGGCGTGGGATGCAGCCCTATGATGGCGGTCACGCTTTTGGTGGGGACCATCAAATTACTTGGGGTGAGCGTGATGCCGAGGCGCCTCTCGGCGTCGAGACGGACCAGTAGCTCGCCCTGCACGGAGAGCGGAAGGTCCCCGTAGCCAGGGGAGAAGCGCCAACTGCAATAGAGCCTGCGGTTGCGTGCCTCGAACCGTATCTGCGCCTCGATCTCGTCCGAAAGACGTTCCACCGCAGCTGTCGATGCCGCGTCGAAGATTACTTGGCCTAACGGGTCGGTCAGCGAGAGCCGCCGCAATTCCCTATCTACCCCATGGCCCAACGTTGCGGCCATGAGCACGATTTCGCGTGCGCCAGCCAGATGCGCGGTGATGTCGTTGCCAGGCAGGCGCAGGCTCTCTGATGGGAATACCCGCCACGTCGCAGCAGGCCTCGCGATTCGCTCGCAGCGAACCTTTGCCTCTTTGATGCGCGTGGCAATTTCGGGCGTGAGCTCTTGTCCACCATAGCCAAGATAGCGCAGCGTCTCGTCCTTCTCGCACCGTGCGGGTGTCATATGGTCAGATTCGGCCAAGGTAGCCGCATTCCACGAGCGCGTCATGCGTGGCACGCGCCACCGAGGGCTTGTTCATGCTGTAGATGTGCAGGCCGTCTACGCCGTTGGCAGCGAGGTCGCGCAGCTGTTCGCAAGCGTACTCGATGCCCGCCCGTGCTTGGGAGCCTGCGTCGTCTCCCGCCGCGATCAGGCGCTTGATGACGGCCGCCGGAATGCTTGCGCCGCAGGTGAACGCCATGCGCTGAATTTGCTTCGTGCTGGTGAAGGGCATGATGCCCACGACGATGGGAATCTTGATGCGCGCGCGGACGCACGCCTCGCGGAAGCGATAGAAGAGCTCGTTGTCAAAGAACAGCTGAGTCACAAGGAAGTCTGCTCCGCTATCCTGCTTCGCTTTGATCTGTTCAATGTCGGCAGCGAGGCTTGGAGCCTCGACGTGTCCCTCGGGATAACATGCCGCGCCGACGCAGAGGTTAGGCGCCATGTTCTTGAGGTGCGCGATGAGCTCGTTGGCGTGCGCGAAGTCGAGGGCCTCTCTACCAGGCGCTCGGTCTCCTCTCAGTGCGAGGACGTTCTCGACGCCATTTGTCTCTAGCTCGCTCACGAACGAGTCGACGTCCGTGCGGGTCGAACCTAGGCAGGTGAGGTGGGCGAGGGCGTTAGTGTGGGCCTCGCGTTGAATCTGCGCGGCGATGGCTCCCGTGGCGGCCGAGTTGCCCGAGCCGCCTGCCGAGAAGGTGACGCTTATCCAGTCGGGGTGCTGCTCGGCCATCTGTCCGGCTATGGTCATGGCCTGCTCGATGGGCAGGTCGCCGCGTGGGGGGAATATCTCGAACGAAAACGTCTGCCGCTGTGCAAGGATGCTAGAAATTCTCATGCCGTCATTCCTCTCATGAGCCGACAATGCACAAAAGTATAGCCCAGCGGTGTCGTGGAAGCTGCGTCGAATGTTCACATGTCGGCGCAGAGTGGTGTATCCTAGCGGGGTTACGCATCGACAGCGCAAGGAGCAATCATGGGAGACAAGCTGGAGAAGCTCATCGCCGCGTATGAGGAGCTAGAAAAGAAAATGGTCGATCCCGCCGTGGTGAGCGACCCCAAGGAGTATGCTCGCATCGCAAAAGAGCATGCGAACCAGGCGGAGCTAGTGGCCAAGGCGCGCGAATACCTCGCAGCTTTAGAGGACATCGAAGTCGCCAAAGAGATGCTGCATGAGGAGTCGGATCCGGACGAGAAGGCCATGCTCCAGGAGGACATAGCGGCCAATGAGGCCAAGCTGCCCGAGCTCGAGCAGGAAATCAAGATTATGCTCATCCCTGGCGACCCCAACGACGAAAAGGATACCATCGTCGAGATTCGTGCAGGCGTGGGTGGTGACGAGGCGGGCATCTTTGCGGGTGACCTGTACGACATGTACCATCGCTTCGCAACGGCACACAAGTGGAAGATAGAGGTTCTTTCGTCGAGTCCCAGCGAGGCCGGCGGCTTCAAGACCATCGAGTTCAAGGTGACGGGCGACAAGGTCTACTCGGTGATGAAGTACGAGAGCGGCGTGCATCGCGTGCAGCGCGTGCCCAAGACCGAGAGCCAGGGGCGCATCCATACCTCGACCGCCACTGTTGCCGTTTTACCCGAGGCCGATGAGATTGACATCCAGATCGCCGAAGAAGACCTGCGCATCGACACCTACTGCGCAAGCGGACCTGGTGGTCAGGGCGTCAATACGACGTATTCTGCCGTGCGCATCACGCACCTGCCTACCAATACCGTCGTTCAGTCGCAAGACCAGCGTAGTCAGATCCAGAACCGCGAGGTGTGCATGCAGATGCTGCGCGCCCGCCTGTACGAGATGGAGCTCGAGCGGCAGCAGGCAGAGCAGGGTGCCGAGCGTCTGGCACAGATTGGCCACGGCAACCGCAGCGAGAAGATTCGCACGTACAACCAACCGCAGGACCGCGTCACCGACCACCGCATCGGCTTCAACGGCACCTACAACGGTGTGCTTCTTGGCGATACGCTACAGGGTGTCATTGAGGCCTTGGCTGCCGCGGATCGTGCGCAGAAGCTCGCCGAGGCGGTGTGATGGCCGACGAGCTGTGGACGGTTCAGCGCATCCTTGACTGGACCTGCGGCTACCTCGAGCGCAAGGGCGATGAGCATCCACGCCTCTCGGCTGAGTGGCTGCTCTGCAGCGCAACAGGACTTTCGCGCGTGGAGGTCTACATGAACTTCGACCGCCCGCTGATGGGCGAGGAACTCGACCTCATGCGCGAAGGCGTGCGTCGGCGTGGCGCAGGCGAGCCGTTGCAGTACGTGACGGGTGAGATGCCCTTCCGCCACATCATCCTGCGCTGTGAGCGGGACGTGCTCATCCCGCGTCCTGAGACCGAGATTCTGGTGGACGCTGCGCTCGAGGGTGTGGACGCGGCCGTACGAAGCACGCCCCGCGTGCTCGAGATTGGCGTGGGGACGGGCTGCATCGCCTGCTCCATAGCTGCCGAGCGCAAGGACGCAATCGTGGTGGCGACTGACATATCGCCTGTGGCCGTGCGTCTGGCCAGACGCAACGCCGATGTGCTTGGCTTGGGCGGCAGGGTCGACGTGGTGGAGTGTGACCTCGTTTCAGGCGTTTCGGACGCGATGATGGGCAGCTTTGACGTGCTCGTATCCAATCCGCCCTATATCCCCAGCGATGTGGTGCCCTTGCTGCCAATCGAAGTGCGAGGCTTCGAGCCAGGCCTTGCGCTAGACGGTGGCGACGACGGGTTAGACGTGTTTCGTCGTATCCTCGAGGTGGCACCTCGGGTGCTTGCGTCGCGTGGGATGCTCTGCGTGGAGCTCTTTGAGGAGAACGTACATCTCGCGGCAGAACTCGTGCGCGCGCAGGGTGGATGGGCGAACGTCGAGGTGCGTGACGATCTCACGCATCGTCCTCGCGTTCTCGTCGCAAAGAGGAAAGCGTAAGCTACACTGAGCTTTGCTCCTGCGTTACCATAGGCCTTGTCTATGCTTATCTCGCAGAAAGGGCCCGCCATGTCTGACGCTAGCATTTCACGCCGCTGGCGCGTGAGCTTCAACGCTCCAGCAACATTGATCTTTGCCGCTCTGTGTGTGGCTGCGACTGCGCTCAACCTCGCGACGGGGGGAATGACAAATCGTTTGCTTTTCTCCACCTATCGCGCTTCGCTGTTTGATCCGCTCATGTATCTGAGGCTGTTTGGCCACGTGATTGGCCACAGCGGGTGGGATCACCTCATCGGCAACATGAGCTATGTACTGCTTCTAGGTCCGCTCCTCGAGGAGAAGTACGGATCGCGAGATCTCGTCGCGGTAATCGTGGTCACGGCCTTCGTTACGGGCATCCTCAACAACTTGCTCTTTCCCGGCGTGGCGCTTTGCGGTGCGAGTGGAGTTGTCTTTGCGATGATTCTGCTCTCCTCGATCACGAGCATCCGGGAAGGTGAGATACCCCTCACGTTCATCCTTGTCGCCGTGCTGTATCTGGGGCAGCAAATCGTGGACGGGCTCTTTGTGCGGGACAACATCAGCCAGTTCGGCCACATCGTGGGCGGTACTGTCGGTGCCGCGCTTGGCTTCCTCATGGCAAAGAAGGACTGAGGTACGAGATGGGTGCCGTTTTGCGTGTGAATCAGGTTGCGCCGTGCGATGATGCGTTGCGCGGGGCTGCGTGCGTGTTGCGTGAAGGTGGGGTGCTCGTGATGCCGACCGACTCGGTGTATGGCATCGGATGTGCTGCGACACCGGCAAACCCTGCGCACGAGCGAATCTTTGCTATCAAGCGACGCGATCGTGCGCAGACGCTTCCATGGCTCGTGGCTGATGCCTGTGACCTGCACAAATATGGCCGCGACGTGCCTGAATGGGCAGAGCAACTTGCCCACACATACTGGCCTGGCGCACTCACGCTCGTGGTCAAGGCGAGTGAGGCCGTGCCACTGGAGTACCGGGGGGCCGACGGCACCATCGCCCTGCGTGTGCCCGATTCCAACTTGGTGCGTGCGCTTGCACGCGAGATGGGCCCGCTTGCCACTACGAGCGCAAATACGCATGGCGAGGCAGCGGCGACTACAGGAGCTGGCGTCGAGCCGCGCATCGTGGAGGCGGTCGACCTCACGCTCGATGCTGGCCCCGCACCTGTAGGCGTCGCGAGCACCATAGTTGATGCCACGGGCTCCGAGCCCCGCATCCTGCGTGCTGGCGCTCTCAACCTCGCAATCGAGGTCTAGAAGCTATCAGGATACGAGCGAGCGACATGAGGAAAAGAGGCGCTCATGATACAGGACGTAACGCCACACGTGCTGGCTAACCAGTACCACCACAATGCCGTACCCATCGACGGAGATTGGGTTTTCTTCGTGCGCGGGCAGGAGGTTGCGGTACGCCTCGAGGGCGCACATGGCTTCGATGTGCCACGCGTGGGTGAGCCAGGAGTACTTGCTGGCACCCTGACGTATCTGTTTGCGCTTGACGGCGTGTCGTGTTGGCTGGCATCGCGCGACGGGGCCGCGCGTCCTCCCGAGGAGTACGAGTTTGTTCACAACCGTGCGCTGCGCATGGAACGCCGAGGCACCCGGGAGCAGATGTACGCCGTCTACACCGCTGTTCATCTCGCCGACTGGTATGCAAAGACATGCTTTTGCGGCGTATGTGGGCATTCCATGGAGCATCATGAGACGATGCGTGCGATGCGCTGTCCTAGCTGCGGTAACGTCACGTTCCCTCGTCTAAACCCTGCCGTTATCGTGTGCGTATGCGACCCGAAGCGCGACCGCATCGTGATCACGCGCTATGCGAGGGGGCGCTATGTCCCCATCGATGCGCTCGTGGCTGGCTTTGTCGAGATCGGCGAGACCATGGAGGATTGCGTGCGTCGTGAGGTGCGCGAGGAACTGGGACTTGAGGTGACGAACATCCGCTACTACAAGTCGCAGCCGTGGGGCGTCGCGGGCGACATTCTCAGTGGCTACTGGTGCGACGTGGACGGCGACCCTACAATCCATCGTGACGCGTCTGAGTTGGGTCGCGCCGAGTGGGTGGGGCCTGACCAGATCCCAGGCCAACCGGACGACCTCTCTCTTACCAACGAGATGATGTGTCTCTGGCGAGATAGCCATCATTAGGCTGTTCGTCTCCCAAAGTCATGGGAAATTCCATGCTGATGCTATCATTGCCGCTCATCGCGTATATACTACCGCTTGCAGCAAAACCTTTGGAAAGGTGAACCATGAATCTCAAGTACATCTCTGCCACTGACCCAGAGCTCGCAGCCGCAATGTCCGATGAGCTTACGCGACAGCGTAACTCCATCGAGCTCATCGCCTCCGAGAACTTCGTGAGCCTAGCCGTGATGGAGGCCGCTGGTAGCCCGCTGACAAACAAGTATGCTGAGGGTTTGCCGGGCAGACGCTACTACGGTGGTTGTTGGGCCGTGGACGTAGTCGAGAATCTCGCTCGCGATCGGGCAAAGAAGCTCTTTGGTGCGGCGTATGTCAACGTGCAGCCCCACTCGGGTGCTCAGGCAAACTATGCCGCCACCAGCGTCTTTGCGCAGCCCGGCGACACAATCATGGGCATGGACCTCTCCAATGGCGGCCACCTTACGCATGGCAGCGCGGCCAACTACTCGGGCAAGCTCTTCAACGTCGTGAGCTATGGCCTCAATCCCGTGACCGAACGCATTGACTACGATGACGTGGCAGCAAAGGCTGAGGAATTCAAGCCCAAGCTCATCATTGCCGGCGCTTCGGCCTACCCGCGCGTCATCGACTTCGAGCGATTCGCGCAGATCGCGCACGACAATGGTGCCGCCCTCATGGTGGACATGGCCCATATCGCCGGTCTTGTGGCGACGGGCGCACATCCCAGTCCAGTTCCGTATGCCGATGTCGTGACCACCACCACGCACAAGACGTTGCGTGGCACCCGCGGTGGCCTCATCCTGTGGAACGACGAGGAGCTCACTCGCCGTATGAACTCAGCTGTCTTCCCCGGCAGTCAGGGTGGCCCGCTCGAGCACATCGTCGCAGCCAAGGCCGTGGCTTTCGGCGAGGCGCTCCAGCCGAGCTTTGCCACTTACATCGAGGGCGTCTGTGCTAATGCCAAGGCTCTCGGGCGCGGTATGGCTGCCAAGGGCCTGCGTATGGTGACCGGCGGTACCGATAACCACCTGCTGCTCGTGGACCTCACCACAGCTGGCGACGAGGTGACGGGTAAGGCCGCCGAGCACGTGCTCGATGAGGTCGGCATCACGGTCAACAAGAACACCATTCCTGGTGAGAAGCGCAGCCCCTTCGTGACATCGGGCATCCGCGTGGGTTCTGCTGCCATGACGACCCGTGGCTTTGGTGAGGAAGAGGCTGAGCGTATCGGTGAGCTCATCGGCGAGACCGTCACGCATCTCGAAGACGAGGAAGTGCTTACGACCGTCAAGGCCGAGGTTGCGGACCTGTTGGCCGCTCATCCGCTCTACCCAGAGCTAGGCTAGACGAATTATAGCTTCGAAGCTTTTCTCGAGTTCGGCCTCTTATCCACGGCGGGATCGTAGCCACGATTCCGCCGTGAGTGTGAACGTATCTTTATGGGCGGGTCTTCATTTCGTCCCAAAGGACAGCGCCACAGTCGCAAAAAGGGGTATAATGCATTGAATTCGTAAGGGGCGGTTGTGTGGAGGTTCTCCGTGGGAGGTTTCTGCGCCATCATAGCGGGGTCCGTATTGGGCGTCATTGGTGCCGTTCCGTTGGTGATTTTGTTTGAGCGAGCGCTCAGAAAGATCTATCCGGTGAGCGTGGCGGCCGGTCTTGCGGGCATCATGTTGTCGTTTACCCTGCATACCTGTGCCGTTTTGGCCGTCTGGCTCGTATCGCGCGATGACGTTCTAGCGTTTGGCACTGCAGAGGCCGTCTCGTTCCTGCTCATATGGGTGGTCGAGTCGGCAAGGGCATGGCACGACATCCAAGGGGATGCCTGCACGGAAGAAAGGAAGAGCGGTGAATCCTCTCGATAAGTTAAGCGAGGAGATGGATGAGCTTCTAGAGGGCTTTGAGTCCACGGCAATCCACGGCGACCTTACAGTAGGCCTCACGCAGTATACGTTTTGGATGACCGTGGCTGCCATAGCACTGCTAGCGCTCGTCTTTGTGTTCAAAAAGAAGCAGGCGGCTAGCGGACTCGCTCCTAAGGGACGATTCGTGAATGGCATCGAGTTCTTGGTCGAGTACTGCCGGGACGACCTCTGCAAAGGCCTCTTGGGCGATACGTGGCGCGAGCACTTCCCCTTCATCGCGAGCGTCTTCTTCTTTATCTTGGTAAACAACGTCATCGGTGTCATTCCGGGCTGCAAGCCAGGCACAGGCTGCATCGGCACGACCGCTGCGCTGGCATTGGTGTCGTTCATCTATTTCGTTGTCGTAGGCGTAAAGAGCAAAGGTGTGCTCGGCTATATCAAGAGCCTCGCACCGGCGGGAGTGGCATTTCCCATGAATGCGTTGGTGTGGGTGATCGAGCTTCTCTCCACCTTCCTCCGTCTCGTCACGCTCGCCGTCCGTCTTTTCTGCAATCTGTTCGCCGGTCACGTGGTCATGGGCACCTTTGCCATCCTGACGTCGCTCTTCTTCATTCCGGTTTTGCAGCAGATTACCCCTGAGACCCTTGGCTTTGCGGGTGCATCCGTATTTTGGATTGTGATTCTGCTCGTTATCTATGCGGTCGAGATTTTGGTTGCGGCCATTCAGGCGTACGTCTTTACGCTGCTTTCCGCCGTGTACATTCAGCTTGCGGAGGCTGATGAGCACTAAACCTTGTTGTCTGCGGCCACGTCTGTGGCCATGACGTTTTGTTTGGATTTCGCCGGGTGGTCCGGCGATTAACAAAGGAGGAATTGTGGGAGTCATCGGATACGGCCTTGGTGTAATTGGCGCGGGACTTGGCATTGGACTTGCGGCCTATGGCGCAACAACCTCTATGGCACGTCAACCCGAGGTGCAGGGCCGTCTGTTCACGGTCTTTATCTTGGCGTCGGCTTTCGTTGAGGCGCTCGCCCTGATCGGCTTCGTCGTTACGCTTATCGCCTAACAGCGCCTTTGCACGACGATTCCGAATTTGGAGGTTCGAATGAACGCGAACAAACTGTGCTCTGCGCGTGGCGTAGTCGGCATGAGCGGTCTTGTAGTCGTTGCCCTCGCGGCGGCGCCGACGAAGGCTTACGCAGTGGGAGCCGATATCCTCATCCCCAAACCAGCGGAGTTCATACCTGCGCTCATCGCATTCTTAGCCATTTGGTTTATTCTTGCCAAGCTCGCGTGGCCGATGATCGTCAGCACGCTTGACGCCCGCGAGGAAAAGATCGCCAGTGATCTCAATGCGGCTGAGCAGTCGCGCAACGAGGCGGAGAACTCCGCCAAGGAGGCGCAAGACTCGCTGGCTGCCGTTCAGCGCCAGGCGCTTGACATCATCGCTGCCGCGAAGCGCGAGGGCGAGGAAGAGCGCACAAAGATCATTGCCGAGGCACAGGCCAGCGCTGTCAATATTGTCGCTAAGGCGCACGAGACGGTGGAGAATGAACGCGAGAAGGCCATGATCGAGCTCTCTGGTCAAGTCGTTGACCTGTCAGTCGAGATTGCGTCCAAGATCATTGGTGATGCCCTCGACGAGGCCGAGCAGCGTCATCTCGCCGAGAAGTATCTCTTGGAAGTGGGGAGCCTCAATGATTAGCAGGGCCATCGAAAAGCAGAGAATCGAGGCGTACGCTCGCTCGCTGCTTGACGCGGCTCGAGGCGAGGGGCGCGCGCCGCGTGACGTGCAGCAGCTTCGCCACGCCATCAAGTTCTCACCTGAGGTGTTCGAGACCCTGAAGCGCATGTCGGACGAGAGCGACATCGCCCTCATTGAGCAGGTCTACGAGGACCTCAGAAACATGCTTGACTCTGAGGACGAGACGGTGACGGTAGACGTGACGACTGCCGTTCCCATGGATGCCTCACTGCGGGCTAAGGTGCGTACCAAGTGCGCCGAGGACTTCAATGCGCCCATCTTTCTGGTTGAGCATGTCGAGCCAAAGATTCTGGGCGGCATCATTTTGGAGGCTCGTGGTCAGCGCCGCGACGCTTCCGTTCGTGCTCAGCTCATGAACATACGCAAGACGCTCTCGGCGTCCTTCAGGGGAGGTGACGTGTAGTGAGTGATCAGACAGCAAGTCAGCCAAGGACCGTCGTTGATGCGTCCACGATTATGCGCGGCCTTCGCAAGGAGCTCGATGGTGTTTCGTTCTTTGTGGATCGGCAAGAGGCATCTACCGTTGCCGAGGTGGGCGACGGCATCGCACGCGTGCTGGGGTTGCGCTCGGCCATGTCGGGAGAGCTTCTTCGATTCACGAGTTCCGCGACGGGCCGCAACGTATATGGCTTGGCGCAGAACCTCGAGGAGGACGAGGTCGGTGCCGTGCTCTTTGGTGAGGTTGATACCATCAAGGAAGGCGACGAGTGCACGACGACAGGCCGCGTCATGGACATCCCCGTCGGACGTGCCATGCTTGGCCGTGTGGTCAATCCTTTGGGCCAGCCGATTGACGGTCTCGGACCCATCGATACCACGCATTATCGCCCCATCGAGTTCAAAGCTCCTGGCATCATGGAGCGTCAGCCGGTGTGCGAGCCCGTGCAGACGGGCCTCATGGCCATTGATGCCATGGTACCTATCGGGCGCGGTCAGCGTGAGCTGATCATCGGCGACCGCAAGACAGGAAAGACGGCTATCGCCATCGATGCGATTATCAACCAGCGCGATACCGACGTCGTCTGCATCTATGTGGCCATTGGCCAAAAGGCCTCGACGGTCGCAGCCATTCGTGAGACCTTCTCGCGCCACGGCGTGCTTGACAAGACCGTCATCGTCTCGGCAACGGCAGCCGACTCTGCTCCGCTGCAATACATCGCGCCGATGGCGGGTGCCGCAATTGGCGAGTTCTTCATGTACAACGATGAAGACGGCAACCCGGCGGATGCCAATCATCCGGGCGGACATGTGCTTGTCGTCTATGACGACCTCTCCAAGCAGGCTGTAGCCTATCGTCAGATGTCGCTCACGCTGCATCGTCCGCCTGGACGTGAGGCATACCCAGGCGACATCTTCTATCTGCACTCCCGCCTGCTTGAGCGTGCGGTCAAGATGAGCGATGAGAATGGCGGAGGCTCCATGACCGCCTTGCCGCTTATCGAGACGCAGGAAGGCGACGTCTCGGCGTACATTCCGACGAACGTGATTTCGATTACCGACGGACAGATCTATCTTCAGTCAAACCTCTTCTTCCAAGGCCAACGCCCGGCAGTGGACGTGGGCATTTCGGTGAGCCGTGTAGGCGGTGCGGCACAACTAGCCGCCATGAAGCAGGTTGCCGGTACGCTTCGACTCGACTTGGCCAGTTATCGTGAGAAGCAGGCGTTCAGTCAGTTTGGTTCCGATCTCGATGAGGCGACGCAGTACCAGCTCAACCATGGTGCGCACATGATGGAGCTTCTCAAGCAGAAGCGCTATGCGGCTCTCGACGTGGCCGATCAAGTCATCGCGATTTTTGCCGCAAAGGAGAATTACATCGACGACCTCGATTTGTCGTTGGTCGTGCCGTTCCGTGACGAGCTCGCTTCCTACATGGAAAGCAGGTACTCGAGGCTGCGCGACAAGGTTCGCGAAGGCCGTCTCTCTAGCGAAACTGAAGATCTTTTGCGCTCCGCAATCGAAGACTTCAAGGCGCAGTTTATGGCCGACCACGGCATCATCAAGCAAGAGGCGCAAGCCGAAGAGCCTGTGCCGGGATTCGCGGGCTAGGGGCGCTAGAGTATGGCAAACCTCCGTGAGATAAAGGCTCGCATCGATTCCGTTAAGAGCACGATGCAGGTGACACGCACGATGGAGATGATCTCCACGGCGAAGATTCGGCGTGCGCTTGAGCGCGCGCAGGAGGCAGAGCCGTACAAGGAGGCCATCACGCGCATGCTGTCGCACGTGGCGGGTGCGAGCGGCCATTCGGACGAGCCTCTCTTGCAGAGTCACGAGGTAGAGCGTTGCGTGCTGTTTGTCTTGATCGCCTCCGACCGAGGGATGGCTGGTGGTTTTAACATCCAGCCACAGCGCGCTGTACAGCGCGAAATGGATTCCTTGGAAAAGCGCGGGATAGCCTGCGAGCTTATCACGTGCGGGCGACGTCCGACAGAGTACTTCACGGCCCGCAATCGGAAACCTGCGCTTTCGTTTGAGGGCAACTCGTCAGAACCGACCATGGATGATGCCGATCGCATTGCCTCTTACCTTATGGATGGGTATGTGAGCAAGCGTATCGATCGCGTGATGCTGTACTACAGCCATGCGCGCAATCGCGTCGATCAGGAATTCGTGAACGAGCAGGTGCTGCCTGTGACGGCGCGCGATCTCGTGATGGTCAATGCGCCGCGTGAACCCGAGGCGATAACGCCAATCGAGGGTCAATACAACACTGGCTACGAGTTCGAGCCATCTGCCTCTCAGGTGCTAGGTTTTCTCATGCCGGCATACATACGCACTATCATCTATCATGCTCTTCTGGATTCGGCGGCAGCCGAGCATGGCGCACGCAGACGCGCTATGCAGTCGGCTACCGACAACGCCAAAGAAGTCATCACGGCACTCAGCCGAACGTACAACCGTGAGCGTCAGGGGTCCATCACCACCGAGCTCACAGAAATCATCGCGGGAGCGTCCGCATTGGAGGACAAGTAATGGAAGCGAACAACGAGCAGGTCTTCGAGCGAGCAGCGCTCAGCCTCATGCGCAAGAGCGCAGGTGTGGGCACCATCATCCGCATCGTCGGCCCGGTTGTGGACGTGCGCTTCGAAGACGAGGTGCCCGCCATCTACTCGGCACTTACGGTCGATGCGTACACTCCGGTAGGCCATGTAAAAACCGTGCTTGAGGTCGAGTCTCAGCTACCCGGCCGTGTGGTGCGTACGGTAGCCATGAGCTCTACCGACGGCCTTACGCGTGGGTTAAAGGCTACGGACACGGGCGAGCCTATGACGATGCCGGTAGGCCCCGAGACGCTTGGTCGCGTGTGGAACGTCATGGGTGAACCGGTAGACGGGAAGGGCATGCCTGAGCACGTGCAGCGCTATCCGATTCATCATCCAGCTCCGGCATTTCGTGAGCTGACCACAAACACCGAGATCTTCGAAACCGGCATCAAGGCCATCGACCTGCTCGAGCCCTACGTGCGTGGAGGCAAGACGGGCCTTTTTGGAGGCGCGGGTGTTGGCAAGACGGTCCTCATCCAGGAACTCATCAACAACCTCGCGCAGGAGCACGGTGGCACGTCCGTCTTTACGGGCGTTGGCGAGCGTACTCGTGAGGGCACTGACCTCTACCTCGAGATGACGGAGTCAGGTGTTATCGACAAGACCTGCCTCGTCTATGGCCAGATGAACGAGCCGCCTGGAGCGCGTCTGCGTGTTGGCTTGGCGGGTCTCACGACTGCTGAGTACTTCCGAGACCAGGGCCAGGACGTGTTGCTCTTCATTGACAACATCTTCCGTTTCTCCCAGGCGGGATCTGAGGTTTCGGCCCTCCTCGGTCGTATGCCATCCGCAGTTGGTT
>CACXDP010000310.1 GCA_902766445.1 uncultured Coriobacteriaceae bacterium | reverse complement strand
GGTACATGATGAAGACGAAAATGCTCCCGCCAAAGAGTATGCCCGCCATGACAAGGTCGGGGTTGCCAAATATCCCTACGACGACGTAGCCGACGAGGAAGAGCGCGAGCAATATGATGGGAAGGTAGAGGATGTGTCTCTCAGTGCTCCAGTCGTTCTGAGCCTGCATGTTGCGGGCAAAGCGGACAAAGGCCATGACGTTATACGCCATGAGGACACTGCCGAGACAAATCATGGCATTTATTGCCATGTCTAGCATATGAACCCCCTCATGCGCACTATCCTCCCATAGTCAAAAAGTCAAAAGTAATTGTAATGCATTTTGGTTTTGATTGTGCTCTAGGCTTGCGTTCTGTCTGGATGAGCGAAAAAGTGCCGTTGTTGGCACGTATGTAGCCCCGCATCCTTAACTTCCGTGAGAGGTTAGATTTGGGCTGCAAACGGTAGATTTCTCTGCTAAAATGCCGTCCGTCCACATTGCGCTGGCGGGCCATGCCCGCAGGAAGGATTACCTGATGGCAAAGAGCTACAAAAAGACGACGAACCTGCCGCGCACCAAGTTCGCGATGCGTGCCAACCTTGCCCAGAATGAGCCGAAGCGGCTTGCCGCTTGGGAGGAGGCGGGTGTCTACGAGCTTGCGCTCAAAAAGAACGAGGGCCACGAGAAGTTCGTGCTGCATGACGGGCCTCCCTACGCAAATGGCCCCATTCACTTGGGTCATGCGCAGAACAAGATCTCCAAGGACATCATCAATCGATACTGGATCATGCAGGGTCGCGAGGTTCCCTACGTGCCCGGCTGGGACTGCCATGGCCTTCCCATCGAGCACAAGGTCGAGGACATGGTGGGCCAAGACAAGTTCCGCGAGCTCCCCACGGCCACCATCCGCCGACTCTGTCGCGAGATGGCCGTCGAGCAGGTGGATACGCAGCGTCAGGGCTTCAAGCGTCTCGGTGTGCTCGGCGAGTGGGATAACCCGTATCTTACCTATACTAATGACTATGACGCTACCGATGTAGAAATCTTTAAGGCTATCTGGGACTCGGGCGCCATCTATCGCGGGCGCAAGCCAGTACATTGGTGCAGCCACTGCCATACGGCCCTTGCCGAAGCAGAGATAGAGTACGGCGACGAGGTGAGTCCGGCTATCTTCGTCCGCTTCGAGATGACTACCGTGCCCGCTGGCCTTGAGGCGTGGGAGGGCAAGCTCGACGTCGCCATCTGGACCACTACGCCTTGGACGCTCCCCGCAGACGATGCCGTCATTTTGCATCCCGAGGCAACCTACGTTGCCGTAGAGCACGACGGCCGTGTTGCCATCTTTGCCGAGGCGTTGTGGCAGAAGTGTGCTGCCAAGTTCGGTTGGGAAGATGCGACGCTCGCCTCCGATGCCGATGGGAATCCGTGGCGCGCGACGGGAACCGACCTGGCCGGCAATCTCTACAAGCAGCCAATCTTTGGTGATCAGGGCGAGACGGGCGTCTTTATTTACGCCGATTACGTCACGCTCGAGGATGGCACCGGCATCGTTCACTCCGCACCCGGCCATGGCGTGGACGACTATCTCGCCGGCATGAAGTTTGGCGTGCCCGTGGTTATGCCGGTCGACGACGACGGCGTGTTCTTCAGTGGCGAGGGCATGGGCACAGGCGGTCCCTTCAGTGGCATGGAGGTCAACGAGGCCAACCCGCAGATCATCAAGTGGCTTGACGAGCGCGGAGCCCTCATCCTCCACGAGGATATGAACCACAGCTATCCGCATTGCTGGCGCTGCAAGAACCCCGTCATCTTCCGTGCGACGAGTCAATGGTTCGTCTCGATGGACAAGACCGGCCTTAGGGATACTGCCCGTGAGGCACTCGACCACGTGGACTTCTACCCGTCGCATGCGGTCAAGCGCATCGGTTCCATGGTTGAGGGGAGGCCAGACTGGTGCATCAGCCGTCAGCGCAACTGGGGCGTGCCCATTCCGGCGTTTACCTGTCAGGACTGCGGCGAATCGGTGATGAACGACCAGACGCTCGATGCCGTCATCAAGCTCTTCCGCGAGGAGGGTTCTGACCACTGGTTTACCGATGATCCGGCAAGCTATCTGGGTGACGCATGCGTCTGCACTAAATGTGGCAGCCACAACCTCAAGGCCGATCGCGACATCCTTGACGTCTGGTGGGACTCTGGCGTTTCTCATACGGCCGTATGTCGCCACCGCGACAACCTCGAGTTTCCGGCGGACATGTACCTCGAGGGCTCTGACCAGCATCGTGGTTGGTTCATGAGCTCGCTCATGACGAGCATCGGCGCCTATGGCGTTGCGCCGTACAAGGCGGTCGTCTCGCAGGGCTTTACGCTTGACGGTCAGGGCCGCAAGATGAGCAAGTCGCTCGGCAACGTCATCGACCCCAACGAGGTGTGCGCAACACGTGGTGCAGACGTTCTGCGCCTTTGGGTCGCCTCCGTGGATACCTCCGTCGACGTGCCCTGCGACGACCAGATTCTCAACCACGTGGGCGAGGCGTATCGCCGCTTCCGCAACACCTTCCGCTTCCTGTTGGGCGAGATCGAGGACCAGTTTGATCCTGCGACCGATGGCGTGCCCGTCGAGGACCTGCTTCCTTATGACAAGCTCATGCTCGCACGGCTGTGCGAGGTGCATGACGAGGTGAGCGAGGCATACGCGGGGTACCGCTTCAATCAGGTTTACCGTACGCTCTATGACTTCGTAATCACTGAGCTCTCTAACGGCTACCTCAATGCGACGAAGGATCGCGTGTATTGTGAGGCTCCGCAGAGCTTCGCACGCCGCAGCGCACAGACGGTGTGGGCACACATCCTCTCCATGCTTCTGCGCGACCTCCAGCCCATCCTCGCATATACGACGGACGAGGTCATGACTTTCCTGCCTGCGAGCATGCGCGATGGCGAGCGCTTCGCCGCGCTGCTCTCGTGGTGGGAGGCGCCGATGTCGGCAGAGGATCGCGCACCGTACCTACCCGTCTACCAAGCGGTCGTAGATTCGCGCGCGGCATTCACCAAGTCGTACGAGGAGGCAATCGGGTCTGGTGCCATTACCGAAAAGACGACCCAGGCTGCCTGCGCTGAGCTCACGGTTCCCACCGATATGCTCATGCTGCTCACGAGCAAACTGGGTTGTGACCTCGCGGAGCCGTTCGTCTGCGCGCGGGTGTCTCTGGTCGGGGGTGACGAACTGATGTGCACGGCTGTGCCGGCCGAGGGCGCCAAATGCGAACGCTGCTGGAACTGGCGCGACCTTGGTCCCGACCACCTGTGCCCGAGGTGCCAGGAGGCCGTTAACGCATTCGAGGACTAGTTGACTTGGCCTTCCCACCTGTCGTGGGAAGGCCAATCGAGGGGGTACGATGGAGACACGACTCTCCGCTATAGGTGGCAAGGGACTTCACCTCTTTTTATTCTGGGTCATAGTGATTTTGGTGGTCTTGGTGGACCAATCCACCAAGGCGGCGGCCATAGAGGTGATCGAGGATGGCAGTACGATGCTCATACCTGGCATCATTGATCTAGTCCACGTGGAAAACACAGGCGCCGCGTTCTCTATAGGTGAGGGTGGAGGCATTGTGTTCGTTGCCGTGGCCATCGTCTTTCTTTTGGGTGCCTGCTACTTTGTCTGGCACGAAGAGGACCTACCATTGGGGGTTGTAGCATCAGTAGGGCTTGTTGCGGGCGGAGGTCTTGGAAACATGATTGATCGCCTGATGAACGGCTCGGTCACCGACTTCCTCTCTACGGCTTTCATGAAGTTCCCCGTGTTTAATGTTGCGGATATGTGCGTTACCGTGGGTGTGGCATGTGCCGTGGTGGGCTATTGGGTGTGGGACTCTCGCAAAGAGAGTGCTGCCGTGGACAACAAGAGCAATGCGAGTCATGTCTAGGGTTGCGGAGGGTCTCGTCGGTCCTGAAGCGGACGGCCAGCGTCTTGATTCGTTCTTGGCCACGCTACCTGGGTGCCCGAGCAGGTCTCAGTGTGCGCGGCTCGTGAGTGATGGGGAGGTCACGATCAACGGCACACTCGCTACGAGTAAGTCGGAGCGTGTCATGCTCGGCGATCGTGTGGTGGCAAACCTCGACGATGCGCGTGAGGCTGGTCCCTTGCCCCCAAACACGGCAATACATCTTGACATACGCTATGAAGACGAGTATCTGCTGGTAATCTCGAAACAGACGGGGCTTGTCTGCCATCCGAGTCCCGGCCATACCGACGATACGCTCGCGAATGCCTTAGTGGCGCATTGTGGCTATGACCATCTGGGGATGCTTCAGGGAGAGGATCGACCCGGTATCGTACATCGCCTCGATCGAGATACCACGGGCCTCATGCTAGCGGCAAAGGACGATGACACGCAGCAGGCATTGCAGGATCAGATACGACTGAGAACTCTCGATCGACGTTACATCACCCTCGTGCAGGGCTTTGTCGCCCCCGATGAGGGAACTATAACGACAGGCATCACGCGCTCGTCCCGTGACCGGACGCGTATGATGGTGAGCGACGATCCGGGCGCACGTGGTGCTATCACAACGTTTCGCACCCTTGAGCGATTCGAGGCGGGACCGCGTGATGACGGCTACTCGCTTCTCGAGTGCCACCTCTTTACAGGCCGTACCCACCAGATTCGCGTACATATGCGGCACATCGCCCATCCTGTGGTGGGGGATCCTGTGTATGGATTGCGCTCGAAGCGCGGAAGGGAAGAAACCCGAAATCTTGGACTTGAGCGGCAGTTCCTCCATTCATGGCGTATCGCATTCGTGCATCCAGTGACGCATGAGCACATTGAGCTCGTTGACGAGCTGCCGGCCGATCTCGCGGATGCGCTTGCTACCATAGAGAGCGAATCGATGGGTCGAACTCCTGCCGGCCAGGAAGTCCTCGATCGATAAAGCTCTGTGCTGCTGAGGACTATTGAGCTATACTTGTCCCGTCAAAGAAAGGCAGGACTGGTGGAACTCAACAGCATGGGGTTAACCCCTATCGTCATTCTCAATTTTCTCATAGGCTTGTTCTTTGCTGCGGCATACTTCTATCAGATTGTGTATGTGGCAGTGGTGTTATTCCGGGGGATGGTTGACCTTCCGACTGCAAAGAAGAGTCACAGCTTTGCGTTCGTGATTGCCGCGCATAACGAGGAGCCTGTGATCGGCAACCTCGTTCGGTCTATCAAGGAGCAGCGATACGACGGCGAGATTGGTTGCTTTGTGGTTGCGGACAACTGCACCGATTCGACGGCGCAGCTTGCGAATGAAGCTGGCGCCATAGCTTGGGAGCGCAACGACCTCGTGCGAAAGGGCAAGAGCTGGGCGCTAGACTATGCGTTCTCGCGCATTTTGGACGAATACGGTGATCGCTACGAGGCATTCATCATCATGGACGCCGATAACATCATCTCTCCGAACTATGTGGAGGTTATGAACCAGGCGTTTGATGCTGGTTATCTCGTCTGCACGAGCTATCGCAACTCAAAGAACTTTGACTCCAGTTGGATTAGCTCGGGTTATGCCACGTGGTTTTTGCGTGAG